>CADBCZ010000002.1 GCA_902793335.1 uncultured Lachnospiraceae bacterium | reverse complement strand
GCATTCGTTAAGTACCGGCGGCTCGAAAGCACCGTGCTTATGGAATTTGTATAACATGCACAACGCAATTCACAATTCATAGAGTTTCGCAATCACCTATGTTATCTTATGGCCTTATTATATATCCGGAACCATAATAATGATAGTGTCATATGTCATTAAATTAAAAAAAGGGAAAGTGACAAATGTCACTCTCCCTAAAACTTCTGTTATTTTTCTATGATCATTGTTGCTTCAACGTTACAAACCCATACTGTTCCAGGATTCGTATATACTCCGAAAGTCTTTCATATAAAGGCTCGGCCTCTTCACCGTAACGTTCCTTAACTTTGACTCCCATTTCATATATACTTATTTTGCCATCTATGAGCGGCCAGATAAAATTGCCTATTCCCTGAAGGTGAATCTGTGACTCCTTTGGTTTTTTAAAAAACTTCTGTGCTATTCTGTTAAATGCACCTTTGTTCTCAACAAATATAGTTACATTACCTTCTTCGTCCTGCTCCCACTTATATTCTTCCACTTTCTGTGGAATATAATCAAGATAGTTCTTAGATAAAGCATCTTTCTTCTTTGATTTCATCACACATTCTCCAATTCAAATCCTATACAACAGACAACTGCCCAAAACAGCTACATTTATTTCTTAGCAGCCTTCTTAGATGCCTTTCCGGCATCTGAATTTGCAAACTTAACCACAAAGAAAATCATGAGTGCCATCAAAACAATTGCACCAACTGTTCCTGTATTAAGAACGCCTGAAAGATTCACCTTATCCGCAACATTGACTACTGCAAGAATAGCCAGAAGAATTCCTACAAGTCCTTCACCTGCAATCATTCCTGAACAGAATAATACACCTTGACCTGCCTCTGATTCCTTGTTCTTCCTGTCAGCAAAATGTCTTATTATACCACCGATCATAATTGTTGAGCTAAGCTCTAACGGAAGATACAAACCGATTGCAACGGGAAGAACAGGAATACCAAGTATCTCAACAACAACTGCAGCAAAAATTCCGATGAATACTAGTGCCCACGGAAGATTACCGTCCATAACCCCCTCTACTATCATCTTCATAAGTGTTGCCTGTGGAGCTGCAAACTCCTTGGTTCCGAATCCACCTGCTGAATCGAGAAGTCTAAGAACTCCACCGATTGTAAATGCTGAGATAACAGCACCGATAAGCTCTCCAATCTGCTGCTTCTTAGGTGTAGCACCAAGAATAAAACCGGTCTTTAAATCCTGTGAAGTATCACCTGCCATAGCAGCAATGATACAGATGATTGAACCGATGGCGATAGCACCAACCATTCCGTGCGCACCGACATCTCCTGTAGCCTTTAAACAAAGTGTTGAGAATATTAAGGTTGCGATAGCCATTCCTGAAACAGGATTATTACTGCTACCTACAAGACCAACCATTCTTGAAGATACCGCACCAAAGAAGAAACCGAATAGCACGATAAGAACTGCACCAACGAATGATACCGGTATCTGTGGAAGTAACCAGATAAGGACTACAATTAATGCAACTCCGGCACCAACAAGACGCATATCGATATCCTGCTCTGTTCTCTTAGTTGTGCTGCCATTTCCACCCTTTAAACCTTTAATTGCTTCAACAAATGTTTTAACAATAAGAGGCATCGATTTAACAAGACTTATAATACCACCGGCTGCAACCATACCTGCTCCGATATACCTTATATACTTACTCCAGATTGCTGCTGCGCCAGCTGTTGCATACATTTCAGCAATCGGAACATCTCCGGGATATAAAATTGTTTCTCCACCAAAAATCACAATTGCAGGGATAAGTACAAACCATCCAAGAATACCACCGGCAAACATATATGAAGAAATCTTTGCTCCACAGATATATCCAACACTGATAAGAGCCGGATAAACCTCAGCTGAAAGCTCGGTCTTTAATGCTTTGATAGGTGCTGTTATAACACCAGGTACAACCTGAAGTCCATCAACAACGAACTTAAAAAGTGCTGAAAGTCCCATTCCGACAAATACAGTCTTCGCACTTGCACCACCCTCTTCACCTGCAAGAAGAACCTCGGCACATGCTGTTCCCTCAGGATAAGGAAGGATTCCGTGTTCCTTAACTATAAGCGCATTACGAAGCGGAACCATGAATAAAACTCCAAGAAGTCCTCCGCATAAAGCAATAAGTGAAATAGTTACCATACTTGGCGCATCAGTTACACCCTCTTTTGCCCACAAAAAAAGACAAGGCATCGTAAAAACAGCTCCCGCTGCAAGTGACTCACCTGCAGAACCTATGGTCTGGACCATGTTACTCTCAAGAACAGAATCTTTACGCATGATAACTCTGATCACACCCATTGAGATAACTGCTGCAGGAATAGAAGCTGATACGGTCATACCAACTTTAACACCCAGATAAGCATTGGCTGCACCAAAAATAATTGCGAGCAAAATACCCATGATTATCGATGTTACTGTAAATTCCGGTGTAATCTTTTCTGCCGGAACATACGGTTTAAATGTTTCGTTTGTGTTTTGTTTCTCGTTCATTTTCTCCTCCTTATACACACAATGTTCGATATTATACCGCATCCCCTATGAAATTACAATGGTATTTTGTTAATTTTGCAGTAAATCTTCGTTTAATTTGCTTATATTTTTATTTATTATTACGAAATATTTTTCAATTCAACGTCATTATGTCAACCAAATTAAAACATAAATTCCAGTTTAATCTCTTCAATCTTGATTATTTAACTTTCATAGTGATGTCAGACCTTCTTAAGGTATAATTCCGACACAAATCCATCATTCTCACCATCAACAGATTTATGATTGTAACATTCAAATCCACCCATCTGCATCTCCATAAAATGTTTTGCAAGATATAAGCCAAGTCCCGAGCCTTGCTTACCAGTAGCATTTTGACCACGGTAAAATTTCTCTGTAACGTTATATATTTCCTCATCAGGAATACCATTACCATAATCCCTTATCACTATACACACAAACTTCTCTTTTGTACGACTGTCTATCTCATATCCGTCTTTGTATGTTACACTAATATCGGTTCCCGCATACTTTGCTGAGTTACCGATTATGTTACCGATAACCTGCTCCATTCTCAGCTTATCCATATAAACCAGACACTCCGGCAGTTCATTCTCTATAACAATATTCCTAAATGCTGACAGCTCATTGAAAAAATCCGAAATAACTCTTGAATCAGTCTCTACCGGCTTAACCTCAAGCTCGTTAAGTTCTTCAAGAGTGGCCTAAAACATATTGTTGATCAGCTCGTCGATTGTATCAGCCTTACTTGTTATATATCCAATCTTTTCAAGCGAGCTCTCTATCCGTATTTTCTCTTTATCAGATATGTTCTCATCGATTCTCTTTTTTTCCTGCAACTCAAGCACTTCACAGGTCGCTTTGATCGTTGCAACCGGTGTTTTGATATCATGTGACAACTGAGCTACCAGCTCCTTCTTGCTTTTCTCGGCTTTTGCCTCGCGAATTCTTGACGAAGCCAGCTCCTCTCTCATAACATCAAAGCTCTCTGTAAATGCTCCAAAAATATTAGTTTTATGTATTGGCAGGAAAGCATCAAGATTACCCTTTGCAATCTCAGTCGAAAAACGCTGTAGTTCGTGAAATGGTCTTATATAATAATAATATATCACACAGATCAAAACATACCCGGCTACAAGCAAAGCTCCCCAGGCATATATAATATTCAGACGCACATTATCTCTGGCTATAGAAAATGCACTTTGTTCTGATGACAGACATATCTTACCTGACACATTCTCTTCATCAAAGTCCATAACCAAACCGTAATCAGCATAATAGTTGAAAAGCCTTGCCATATAGTCAGAATCACTTTCTAAGACAATTTCACATTTATACTTCTTCTCAATATCCTCAATTGGCATTCCTTCATTAAATGCTGTTTTAATCTGTTCAATTATATCGTTATAATACACCATATCACGGCGTGAAAAGTTTTCCTGTCCAAATGAACCGTTCATGAGCTTTAACATAAACAACATTATAATGGTATAAATTATCGCTATCCATTTAATCTTCATAAAATTACATTACCTTTTTAATAATTATATATGATTTGCAGTAACTGTTTATCTGTCGTTTACTTTATCCTTTTCTCACACCTCCAGTATATATCCCGTCCCCCATATTGTCTTGATAAGTTTTGGCTCGTTTGGATTATTCTCTAACTTCTCTCTTAACTTGCGTATATGTACATTGAGAGTCCCGTCTGAGAAAAACGCATCTCCCCACACCTCATCAAACAAAGTCTCTTTTGTGACGATAGTATTTTTATGTTCATACAAGCACTGCAAAAGTGCATACTCTTTAGCTTTAAGCGAAATCTTTTCATTCTGTAAAATAACAGACATAGTTGCAGGATCCAGTTTTATAACATCCGATGAAGGTGTATCCAAACCACCAGTCTCAGAATTATCTTCAGCTTGTGTCATCTGCAAGCCCGATGCCTCAGCCTGTTTCATCTGTTCAATACGCTTAAGATTAACCTTGACCTTTGCAAGCAAAACAGACAGATTGTATGGTTTCTTCACATAGTCATCCCCACCGATCGACAGGGCAATCAAAACATCATCATCACTCTGTCTTGCACTGATAAAAAGTATCGGTATCTGTTTATCCTCTCTTATCTTTCTGCATACATCAAAGCCTGATTTATCTCCCAGATTAATATCTAACAGCACTAGATCAACATCATTTTCTTCAATAAATGATATCGCTTCATCTCCGTTATCGACATATACCGATGTGATATCAAACATCTGAAAATATTCACAAGTCATCTTTGCAAGTTCTATCTCGTCATCAACTATAAGACAATTGTAGTGTGTCATTTATTCATCTCCCATAATATTTTTTACAATTAAAATACAGCATAAATATACTATTTATGATTATAACATTGCATCTACGTTCTCTTATTTCTATTCAAAAATGTCAGAACATAAAATTATGTTCTGACATTTTTATAACCTTTCAATCCTATGTGTTCATTAGAAAAGGTATTGATTCTTTATAATCTAATTATATCTTGTGCACCATGTTTTTTAATATATTTACTGTAATCAATATCATTCTTTAGTGCTAAATATTTATCATATATTAAAGAAAAAATATTAGTTTGCTTTTCAAAAATTTGTTTCAAGTCATCTTTATCAATTACAATTATATATCTGTTCTCACGCAATGCAACCTTCTTGATAAGTCCTTTTGATGCATCCCATTTACCTCTTCCCGATATTCCTTCCCAAGATATCATTATTCCTAAATTAATATCGGATACAGACATAAGCGAACAAAACTTACCAATATATGTAACTGTAACTGGTTCTTTATAATTCTTGCATTCACACAAGAAATAATCTCCAAAACAAGGATATATATTATTAATACCTGACAGTCTTGCATTCTCTGTCCAACTTATTACCAAATCTATCTCGTTAGTGCTAGTCCTGCAATTTCTATAAACATTAAAAACATTTCTAACACTTTTACTAAATAATAATGCAGTCAATTCTTCTAATCTGGCACCTTTTTCATCTTGACCATATTTATTGCTCAACAAATCAGAATATAGATTACAGAACAAGTTATAACTGTCATCATTCATCATTAATAACTTTGATTTACGTTGTCCATAATATTCTATATAATCTGCGAGTGTGTACCCTCCATTATCAAGCAATTCATCAATCTTTGTAAAGCTTTCATTTTTTTCATCTTTTTTCATCTATAATACCTTATAAATTACAACTGCATGCTGTAATGGATTATTAATCTCCTCATCGCAATGTACACAATTCACGATTTCCGGTATTTCCAATGCGGTCTTATATATATTATCACTACCTACAAATCTCTGACATCTCGGACAGTATATCTGTAAATACTGTTCTAAAAGACCTTGCTCAGCGCAAAGTTCCATTATACTATACACATCCTGAATACTTAGCTTAAGCTCTCTATGAATTGCACTAGGATACACGAATTTACCAGATGTATAATAAGCCATATGATTGATAAATGAATCAACATCAATATTAAATTGTTTCTCCTTTAACAAAGGACCTACTTTCACAAAGATATTTGATTGCATCATTCATTCGCCCCATTCCTAAATCAGTACAATTACCGGTTATATGCTGCAACAGAGTATACTTATTATTGAAATAATCAAATGTAATTCTTACAATATAGCTTTTCGAAACTACAGGCTTAATCCACTTTACATAGATATATGGATAACTCGCTGTTTCTTCTTTTTCCTTAAGATACTGTAATAATAATTGCTTAATATTATCCGACTCATTAAACAAGTCTTCATTATCATCAATCAGCTCTCTTATCTCGCCTATAAACGGGAGTATTGAATCCTTCTCTCCTGAAGCTGTCAACTCAGCAGCAGCACCCGAGTTCAATTCCATCATCTGCTTATACATAAGTACATCTGTGTTGGTCTTATCATTAATAATTGAGATTATATCATCATGATCGCACGAAAACAATGTTATTGGCAAATTATTTTTCAACCAAGCAATGCAATCCTTAACTATCATACTATAAGGTTCACTTTCAATCTGACCACCGAATTTCAAAGAATCATATCTAATCTCAAGTATATTAAGGCTTAAGTCTATATATATCACAATAGGATATCTATAATCAACCGGCTCATAAGTATCAGTCTTAACATATGTTTTTTGAATAACAAACTTAATAAATGCTTTGTCATTATCAAGCAAAACCAACGGCGTTGCTTTCTTCAGTGCACTATCAATAACAAATTGTGATTCATATTCATTTACGTCAAACAAGATAACCTGTTTATCTTCAAAAAGATCATTAATTCCCATGTCACTATCAAATTCAAAAAATAATGGAACAGAATACTTATACAACTTTTTGAATTCAAATGCTTCA
This sequence comes from uncultured Lachnospiraceae bacterium, assembly GCA_902793335.1. Taxonomy (GTDB): domain Bacteria; phylum Bacillota; class Clostridia; order Lachnospirales; family Lachnospiraceae; genus CAG-590. The sequence goes on along the minus strand of CADBCZ010000002.1, from coordinate 108,346 downwards.
TAAAAATTAATGAATGCTCTATTGGTTGACGTCTTAGATATTATATCTTTATAATCATTTTTTGATTCAAAATATAACACATTACGGTCATCCTGTAAATTCATCTGTTGGTCATATGTTATTCGATGTTCCTGTTCTAATGCTTTACAAATAAATCTTTGCAAATTCTGCGAATAACACAATAGTGAATTCTCATAAAATTCAAGAAAAGTACGTTCATCCATTGACGACTGCATAGTAACACCTTCTTTCACAATAACAAATAGTTAACACAAAATAATTATAAAGTATTCTATGCAGTCCATTATACCAATCGAACATATGTTTGTCAATAATATTTACTAATTATTCAGTCTCTAAATCTATGGCGTTTTCTGACTCTATATAATATCATTTCAATAAGATTCCTTCTTCCAGTAATTGCTTACTTGCTATTTTTATAGATATATCACTTATATCACCTATCTCGAAAATTATATTATCTTGCTTTATTATTTCACTCTGTACAACAAAGCGATATTCTTGCTGATATAAATATTTCATCCTTTTCATAAACGCAAGTGTATATAACCCCTTTGTCTCCATATCCATTTGCTCGATTGATTCCGGTTGAGTCTCATCGTAATAGAATACCTTATCCTTAAACAATTTCATATCTTCAATAATCTTGTCTTCTATCCTTCTGTACAACACCTCAACATCTGTAATTATTAAGGCATATTCTCCCCATTCACCAAATTTATATTTTTGAACATCAGTAAAAATGCACTCGCCATTATTAAATGTAGGTTCCATCAAGCACATTACATAATTAGATTTTGTATCGTCCATAATGCGTAATGTACATGGAATTCCAGAAGGTGTTTCATATGCTGTTGAAAACGGAATTGCCTCCGCCATATCTCCCGCATCAAAGTCACCTTTATCCATCTCTAATCTACGAAAGTATTCCAATTCTTTCATATAAATGTGACCCGATTGCATTTGTTCAATTCTATGTTCTGATTGAAATTTAATTTTGGGTGTTGTTTTTGTATTTACTTCTATCATAGCATATCCTAATACTTATAAATATTAAAACAGATACTCATTTAAACTTATTTAATTTAATTGGTTATATTATTTTTTATATGAATAGCATATAAATGCATTAATAAATGAAACAAGAAAACCAGCAAATAAATTACATACTAAATTCGATAATCTTGAATCTTGCTCTAAAAAAAACATTACTATAAAGCACCCCAAAACCAGAATAATACTATAAAACATAATTTTTTTCCAATTTAAACAAACCCCTTCAAATCATTATTATATTTATACTATCTTAAACAACTCTAATTCAACCAGTTATACTAGTATCCTTCCTAACCCATCCTATATAATTATAATTATCATAATATAAAGTAACCTTATGTCTTCTATCTCTATCAGCCAATCCATGATATACATGATTGAGTTCTTTGAATTTTAATGCAAGCTCATTATCTTTATATACATTAATGTGATTTAATAATAACTGATATTTTTTTTCTTCTTCTAAAATATCCCAAGCTGCTTCGACAATATCTTTTGACACATTGCAAGTTATATTACTTATCACTAATGCCAAATCCGTATTAACCATATCAACAGTTATACAGCTTGCCAACTTTTCTTTTTCAATATTGTTAAAGTCACTACCATTTAAAAGATCAATCAATTCTGCATTTGTTATTTTCAATCCATTCATCATTTCAAAAAACTGTTCTTTATTACATTTAATATATAATAATCTCAAGTCTGGTGATATAGTTGATAATTCTGTAAAATAAGCTTTGTTAAATGGTATAAAATTATTACTAATCATAATTAATATCTTTTCATCCTCAAATTCTTCCAACTTACCATTAAAACTATCCATAGGCATATTAGTAATGTATTTTTCGAAGGTATCTGCTGATAATTCTGATTGTAGTAATTCAAATTTAACATCTTCAGATAAATTAGAATAATCATCTGATAACAACTCATCAATGCTAGAATTCACAAATTCCACTAGCGCATTTGCTAGACCATACCTATTATAATATGTGCTAAAATTATTCCACGTTGGAGCTACACATTTGTTTCGGAGTAAAAAACTCCAAACTGTTTTGATTTGCTTTGAACTTGATTCCTCTTCAACACCATCACAACACTCACCAATATTTTCCCAATATGTATGTTCCTTTTTCAAAACCTCAATACATAATTCAACATCTTCTGATACCAATCTTTCCAAAATATCCTCAACTGCTTCCATTGACTCTTCTGTATTATCTTCGGATATTATTATCAAATCTCTAACATATTGCATAAAGTCTGAATGAACATATTCCAGCAAAGAATCATATTCCAATTTTTTTATTGATGTGTAATTGGCCTTATTCAAATCATCTATGTTTTCTGCGTGTTTCCATTCAAATATTCTTTGAATCATAGTTCTATTAATAACATAATAAGCATCGTCAAAAATCATTTGCAGCAATTCATCTGATATCCCTTCAATCTCAACATTAGAAAAATGAATATCAAGACTTTGTATCAATGCTTTCTGTCGCGAAACATTAATATATTTCATTTTTTGTAATATATCCGGCATACTTATAACAAAATCATATACTATACCCAAATCACTTCCTTTTATAATATTCTGCTTTAATACATCCTCTATGTCTGCATATTCAATCATCAATAGAAAATACTTATATTGGCTATCCAGAGAAAAATCATCTGCCTCAATAATATCTTTCCAATACTCTCCATTTTCTTTGCATAAATATCTAATAAACAACGAAAGGTTTCTGCCTCTTTCCACATAAGCCTTAATAAAATCCATACTTGTCTGTGAATGATTCGATAACTGTCCCATCCACTCATAAAACGCTTTTGAATTTGCTTTCTCTTTTAGCAAATAATCGGCTAAATTATAATTCAATATTTCTTTTTGACCAAATTCAAAATCTTGCAATCTATCATATATTCTAGAGATATTTTTCAATTCGTAATTGTAATCTCCAATAGGTTCATAATTCCTAACACTCAAAATAAAATTCATTTCCCCATGGGTTATACTATTGGGGTGGAAATAATTAATATAATCTTCATACTGCTCATCAATATAACCATGTCGCAGAAGAAATATTAATAATTTATTATTTTGAATATCTTTATCGAACAGTGTGTCTACATCATATTTAGAGATAAGATAACTTAAAGAATACTTATGTAAAGCCATAATTTCCTTTTCTCTTTTTTCTATATTAATACTTATCTTGTTTTTACTCTCATCCTTACCATTCTTCAAATTAGAATATCTCGAAAAAAATTCTTCATAATCCTTATTCTTTTCCTTTAGATCAACCGTAATACTTGATGAATAATATGATCCAGCATAATAATACAAGGTGATTTTTTTATTCTTTAATTGTGTCATATCATAACTATCATCCAAAAAGTTATCTATATTGATTCTTTTATTATCTACAGATATTTCATAAGAATTAAATTTATTATCTAAAAATTGCGAAATGAATATAATTTTTAATTCTCTTACATTATTTAAGCACTCTGTATTAATTCTTTCCAACCTATTCCTGTAATTATTTATATCCGACTCTATATCATCGCATTTTAATTTTATATATTTTTCCTTATTATCAAATGCCATTTTCACTATACCATAGCCATTTTCTAATTCAGCAAAATCTCTAGGATATAAATTTTTAAATACAATCATTGCTAACATATGTTCATCAGTTAATTTCAAATTCTGATTATTTTTCAACGTATTTTTATATATATTAAATTCGTTACATATACAAGTAAGTATTCTCATATCAGATATATATGGAGACACCATTGATACAAATTGTGCAGATATATCATAACATTCACTTTTTTCTGAAAAACTTGTAAAACCAAGTTTTTCACGCATTATTTCACCAGAGTTTGTTGAACTTATATAAGGTATAATGGGAATTATAAAATCAAAAAACTTAGTACGTTCTTCTTCTCCAAACATATCATCTCGAATTGCATATATGAAAACCACTTTTCTTTTTATCTTAGTATAATTATTAATTACTCCATTCAAATCACGTAATTTTACAAAAATATTAGTACTATCAAAACGGTCTAAATCTTCTATAACAACAATTTTATATTTCGTTGCCTCGAAAAAATATACAATTTCGTCCATATTTTTGTTGAATATAGATTCTTTTGATGTATCATCTGTTTCAAGTGTAGCTTTATCTAACAAATTAATTTTACTTATATAAAAATTTATTTTTATTCTCATTATTAAGTATGCAATACTAAATATAAATAAAGCAACTGGTATACATGAAATAATAAATGCAAAAAGGAAACTATCACAACATAAATTATCCATCATAAAAAAATTTAATATAACCGATAAAAATATGGTTATCTGCTCAACCATCTTGACAAATATATTTGGTAAAAATAACAATAAACCGATTATAATAAGTATCTCTACTACACTAGCGGTAAATATATTACTTGATAATTTCTCTTTATGAAGTTTTCTGTATCTACTCTGCGGTATTATTTCATAAGATTCCTTATAAAAAAGCTGCTTTAATATTCCTATCTCAAGCTTTTCTTCATCTAATTTATTTATCTTTTTATTATCATCCCCATCAACTTCAGTTTGCATTTCTTCTAAATTAAATGCAGCAAGTGAAATATTTAATGTAGGTATGTTTTTATTTCTTTTTAAAAATGTTTTAATAATACTACTTTTTCCGGAGCCATAAGGTCCCGATACGGCAATATTTGTAATATCATCTTGTTGAATAGCCCACTCGAGTGCCGCAATATATTCTTCTCCATTTCCAACATCAGATGATGGAGCTAATGACTCGTATCTACGACTTTCATCCAAAACTTCATTACTTAAATACTTATTATTTAATTTATTAAATAATTTTATAGACATACAAACATCACCGTTCCTTATCCTTATAAAATAGTTTTTAGCAATTCAAGTGATTCTTCTTCCATATTGTTTGTTCCCAACTCGCCCCGAAACGCTTTTGCAAGAATAGATTTTTTTATAACCTCTAAATAACAAATAACTTTATTCAGATAGTTGCATGCCTCATCGGATTTTTCTAATAACGATTCCATCTTATCAATTATTTCTTTTTGTTCATTAATGCTCGGCAAACTTACTGTAATGCTTTTTACATTTGCTATAGATAATTTCCCTAATGTTGCAGAAGCAATTTTAGTTTTTATTTCATGTTGCACATTATTAGATGCTATATAATAGGAAAGATACAAATTTATGCATTTTTTAAGATTGGTTATTTTTACTGCATTTTCGGTTAAATTTGCTCCATCATATTTGGGGGGTATAACCCCGCAATCTCCAATACATGCGCCAACATTTGTAATATAAACATCGCCCTCATTTACAGTATAATTCTTTATTTGAGGTAAAACATCATCTGGAACAAACATTATTCCATCATCTATGACAGTTCCCTTTTTTAGATTCCCTGCTTTAAGATAAGGATGACCTGTATTTTCATTTATTAATGATTTTCCTTTAGGAATTCTCTTTCCGCCCTTCACATCTGCAAAATCACATATTTTTTTCTTCTCCCATGTATCAATACTTACCCCATTCTCCTCTCTCCACTTCTTTGTCAACTCTCCCGAAAAAGCCTTATGAAGAATAGCCGCCTTTCTCTCTTCAAAACTATCAAGTGCTTCCTGTGCCTTTTCTTTTGCCTCATCTAGTTTTGAAAACAGACTTTCAATTCGGTCAACGATTCGTTGTTGCTCAGCTAACGGTGCAAAAGGAACATAACAATCAGAAATTATTTCTAAAGTCAAATTAGGAATTGATGTAACTTTTGTTTTTGACAACAATAGTCTTTGTATTATTGGATTATCAATAGAATATCTTATATATTTTTCATTAATTCTATCATCTGATAACCGAACAAATGAAACTGCTTGATTTGTATTCATTGGCAAATCCACTTCTCTTACAATAGCTGTTTTCCCCAACGTTCCAGCAATAGAAATAAGTATATCATTTTTATGAAGTATAGAGCGTTTAAGTACACCAAGATGTACATCTTCTTTGACCATAACCATATGCTCATGAGATATATAACCATCATCATTAATATTTTCTATTCGTAAAAAATTAACCCCTTCGGGGGCATATGCCTCTCTTCCACCTTTGGGAGTTGTCCCTTTTGATATTATTTTACTAATACTCCCTAACCTCACCCAGCACCAATTCTCTGGCACCTCATAAGGCCACTCTTCGCGTGGAACTAAAGCCTGCTCCAATTTTTCTTCTATTGTTAATTCCTCTTTCTTCTTTCCCTTTGCCATTTCAGAAAGTCCTCCGGTATTTATACATTTAGCTTTTGCAATTATCTTACTTTTCCAACGCCTTCAACTCATTCACAACACTCTTTAGTAAATCAACTGCCTCTTCTAACTTCTCGATACACACCTCACCGCTTTCAATCGGGTCGGGAAGGTCGTCATAATCAAGTACCGAATCGTCGCGGATAAGTCCAAGGTCAAGGCTGTGTGCCTTTCCTTCTTCTGATATCTGCTCATAGGTATAGCAGCTAAATCGCTCGTCATTTACTGCATGACGGTCATCTGCAAGATATGCTTTCTTGAAGTCATCAAAATGCTCCAACTTCAGCGGATTGGTTTTACCAAATGACGGCATGTTTGTACGAAGGTCATAGAACCATACTTCTTTTGTATTGTTGCAATCATTCTCTCCCCTTGTAAAGAACAACACATTAGTCTTAACACCCTGAGCATAGAAGATTCCGGTTGGAAGACGCAGTACTGTGTGCAAATTACATTTATTCATCAAGTCATCACGAATACGCTCACCGTCACCGTCAGCAAAAAGAACATTATCCGGTAACACAACTGCCGCTCTCGCCTTGCCATCAGCTTTCAAAGAGCGATAAATGTGTTGAAGGAAGTTAAGCTGTTTGTTGCTTGTCTGAAATGTGAAGTCATCTCTTGTGGCACGCTCTCCACCCTTTTTTGTACCAAATGGCGGATTGGTAAGCACCACATCAAAACCGTTCATCACCTTGCCTTCATTTGACAAAGTATCACATAGATATATCTTTCCCTCAATGTCATGTAACATTGCATTCATAAGTGCAAGCCTATGTGTCTCATGAACGAGCTCACCACCGGTAAATGCCTCATACTTCTGGAAATGCATTTCGTCCTCATCCAGATCAAACATATCATTGGTATGTTCTTTCACATATCTGTCTGCCGCTATCATGAAACCAAATGTTCCACAAGCCGGATCATTACAACGCTCCCCTGCCTGTGGTGCAATAAGCTCTGTCATAACATCAATAAGAACTCTCGGTGTAAAATACTGTCCTGCACCGGATTTCTTCTCATTAGCATTCTTCTCCAATAAGCCCTCATACAAATTACCTAGACCTTCTTCTTTGGCACTGTACCAGTCAAGTGCATCTATGTTAGTAATAATCTTCTTTAAGTTGGCAGGCGCATCAATATTACTCTGTGCTCCATTGTATATCTCCTGAATTCGACCTTTACAATTATCACCCAGTTCTTTAAGAAGGTCTGCATAGAATCTCTTCAATTCCATACCATCTCTTTTTACAAGCTCATCCCAACGGTACTTTTCAGGAATCTGCTCCTCTCTGTCAGTCTCTTTTGCCATTTTCAAAAACAATATATATGTAAGCTCTGTAACATACTGATGATATGTTATTCCATCATCACGAAGCACATTACAAAGATTCCATAATTTTGCCACTATCTCATTGTTTGTCATTTATTTTTATCCTCCTGTATTACACGAAATACTGTTAGATATTCCTAATCCAAACCCGACTTAAAATATCACCTTATTATTTCATTATCTTTTCAACTTCTTTCTATTAAGCCGAATACATATTATCATTTATCTCTTCAATGAACTCGTCAAGTTTCTCACCAAATGCCTTATTAACCGCATTGTATCCGCCCTTGTTTCTGAATGCTTCTGCATCAAATGATTCCTTACCAAGTACTGTTTCCTTCATAAGATACGCCTCAATTCTGTCGAGCCAGTTAATCTGCATCTTATTAAGCTCCGGATGGGCTTTCTTTGTTTTTTTAACAGCATTGTGTATTCTGTCATTCTTACTTATAAGAACATCGCCAAGACTGCGTTGCCTAATAAAACTGATAATATCCGCTGCTATATCCTCATTGGTCATTTCCTTCCATGCGGTATTAAGCATTGTTTCGTTGAAGTTATTGCGGTCAAGTATAAGCCTTAACTCTTTCAAATCTTTTCTTGTAAGCTCCTTTGGTCTTGTAGCAACAATATTAAGAGCCGCAATTTCATTAATATTATTATCAATGAACTCCTGAAACTCTCTTAGGTAATCCTCCGGTTTGGTTGCATCACCATAACCACGTTCATGAGATACAAGCCTGTCCTTCTTATCACTGATAAATACCGGACGTTCTATGTGTTCACCCTTCATGTAGTCAAATGCATCTCTACTCTTCTTAATAAGGTCCACCGCCTGATTGGTAGGAAGATGTCTGATGTCATCAATAAATTCTTCCGGCGTCCTGCCACCGCAAAGCGAGGCAAACTGTGCACGATTATTCTCGGATATTTTACTTCGCATACGGCGCATCTTAGCTATTATCATATCTATCTGGTTTTGAAGTTTCTGCTCTGAGAGTGTGCTATTATTGTCGCTATCCCGCTGCATATCAGATTCATCATTACTGCCATCAGACAATATTACTTCCATACCATTTAACAGATCATCAAAAGACGTACTTGCATTAGCAACAACCGGTTTCATCGTAGAAACATTTTCTAATGCATCATATATTCCCACCGCATCATATATTTCAAAATGTGTCTTATCAATCTTAGGACAAAGCCTTGTTGCGCGTCCTAACATTTGCTCAAACAGTATTCTTGAACGTATTCGTCTAAGGAATACAAGATTAACAATCTCCTCTACATCAATACCAGTAGTGAGCAGATCAACCGTAACCACAATATTGGGAAATCTCTCATTCTTGAAACGTTTGATTATCTCACGAATTTTCTTAGAATTACCGTTTTCTATTGATCCGGTAATCTTCATAACGGCAGCCTCATTAACCCCTCTCTCAGTGTAGAAGTCCTTAAGTATCTGGGTTATCATATCCGCATGGGCATCATTTACGGCAAATATCAAAGTCTTACCGTCCTCATTAGGATCAATGTTATCAAATATCTCCGCAAGAACTGTCTCATTAAAACTCTTATTAATTACTTTCTTATTAAAGTCTTCCACCTCAAATGTAAGGTCATCCGGTAATTCTGCACTGTTTATCACCGTATTAGTCACCGGATCATATACAGGCGCCGTACTTCCTGCTTCAAATGTTATTCCATTGCGGCTAAGCTCTGTTGTGATAATATGCGGTGCATCATGATCACACAGATATCCGTCAATAACGGCAGTACGATAGTCATAAGTATATACAGGCGTTCCGAAAATCTCCGTTGTATGTAATGCAGGCGTTGCAGTAAGCGCAATCTTTACCGCATCAAAATAATCTATCACCGCTCTGTATTTGCTGCGGAAGTCATCCTGATTCCTGTACCATATATCATCCTCATCCATATCTCGGTCTAATATATAACCACGGTGTGCCTCATCTACTATTATGAGGTCATAATCCGACACTCCGAGTTTCTGTTCTGACTCATTATATAATATACGTTTGACAAGACTTTGCACCGTAGCAATATGCACTCTGGTGTCCCGTTCAAAATCCTTCTCTCCAAGATCTTTAATGTCGTATAACTGATTAAGCGATTTAAGATCCTCAAGTCTGACATCCTTAAATGTATCCATAGTCTGATCACCTAGTGCTGTCCTGTCAACCAGATAAAGAATACGTTTGAATCTTCCTGCCGAAAGAAAACGATAAATCATTCCAAGAACAGTCCGTGTCTTTCCTGTTCCGGTTGCCATCGCAAGAAGTACTTCTCGCTGATGATTTGTAATCGCTTCTTCCGCTGCTCTGATTGCCTCGATCTGATAATACCTTAGATTGAGTCCATCCAGATCTTCTAACAACTCATATCCAGTTGCGGCAAGCTTCCTGTCCGCTTCCTCAATATCCTTTTCAAGATCCTGTGCAAGACCTTCAGGACTCGGCCATCCCGAAAGAGCATGTGGTGCATTGAAATCATTTCTTGCATCGCGGAACCATATTCCTGACATATTCTCATACTGTTTGATATAATCACGTCCGTTAGTTGCAAATAGGAATGGCACAAGATATTCACCATATCTCTTAATTGTATATATCTCATGCTCTGCCTTGATATTCTTTGCATAATCCTTACACTGCTCATCCAACACAGACGATACATTCTTATGCTTCTTCTTTGCCTCCACAATTCCGACCATTTTCTCACCAAGAAATAGCGCATAGTCAGCATAACCGCCATTACCCGTTGTTGAATCCGTAGGCCATTCCGCAATCGCTATATTTCTTCCTTTTTCAGGTCTTGTACCCTTAGAATATTTTAATTCTTTTGTATCAGCTTCCCACCCCACTCTGCGAAGTTGTTCGTCAATCAATTCTCTGGTCTGGGCTTCATTGGGCTTAACAAAAACAGCCTTCTTAAATGCCTGCCTGCGACGATTATCATTTTCCTCACCTATTTTCTGTATGTTTGCTATTTCAACAACAAGACTGTGTTCACGCTCCTTAAGTCTTGCATTTTCCTCCTCAAGCTCTTTAATGCTCACAGATTTATCTCTTGGCATCTCATATTCTGTTGGCTTATAACCATAATCACCATACACCTGCATAAACCAAACACAAACCTCATATAGAAGCTTCAGATTACTAAGCGCAGTTTCCTTATCATCTGCACCTGCATGTGTTGCATCATTTCTTTTCTTTCTTAAAATGTATAGAGAATTATCTATCTCTCTTGGAAGCAATCCCGCCCTTTTCAGAATTGATATCCTATTAGCATGCGTATTATCATATTCCGGTTCTTTGATTCCGTCATATGCAAGCATATACTGCACCATTGTTTCACACAACATTCCCTGCTTAATCATTGATGCATTAGGATCCGAATATACATACTTCTCTGCAAACTCACCAAGTTTTGAAAGATCACTCCATTTACTTTCTAAAAACGAAAAATTACTCATAAGACCACCTTCTCCGGAAAACAAATCTATAACCACCTATAAATATTATACAATTACATAGATTCAACATCAACTATATTAGTAAACCCTTTTCTCCTCTTAGCAACCTCTATCAGTTCCTTTGACTCATCAAATGCTTTAGAGAGGTATTCTTCCTGCCATTCTCTCCCTTCCTTCTCGGCTTTCTTGATCTCTTCCCATGCCGCATGTCGTTCCTCATCATTAGCATATTCCACCCCTGCAAACACATGGGGATGACGTCTTTCCATCTTATCACTTATCGTTCCAGCCACATCTTCAAAATCAAAAAGTCCCTCTTCCTCTGCGATACGAGCATGCATAACTACCTGCAACAACAGATCACCAAGTTCTTCCCTAAGATTATCTGCATTTCCCGTACTATCCAATATATTGATCCCGCACACAACCTCTGCCGCCTCCTCAACACAGGCAGCCTTAAGACTTGAATGTGTCTGTGCCCTGTCCCATGGGCACCCATCCTCTGCACGAAGCCGTCTTACTATTTCCTTTAATCTATCTATTTCTGACATTTTCTTCTCCTTTATAAACGTTTATACGATTGCATTAATATACAATATATGATATTGTTACCTATCGGTAAAGACCTCTTTTTCTATCTTTCTTTTTTACAGCCTATCATCTATGTTAAAGAACATCTTTACTCATCAAATAATTTACACCGGAGGATAACCATGGATTCCATACAAAAACTTGATTCAAATATACTTGTCTACATTCAGGAGCATATAAGAAACACATCCCTTTCCAAATTCTTTATACCGGTTACTCATTTAGGAGACTGGGGGCTAATAACAATTCTTGTAATCATTCTGCTTCTAATGACACCAAAGCATCGTCGCACCGGTTACATGTGTATATTGGGACTGGTTCTTGATGCCCTTATAATCAATCTTTTGATAAAGCCCGCCGTAGGACGAATGCGCCCCTATGATGTCATCAAAAACTTTAAGGCTATTGTACCTTTGTTTTCTGACAAATCATTTCCATCAGGCCACACCGCAGCCGCCTTTGTCGTTGCGGTTATCATTTTCAAAACAATGCCTGTAAGATATGGCATTTTCGCACTAATAATTGCAACTCTTATCGGTATTTCAAGATTATATGTAGGTGTTCACTACCCTACCGACGTTCTGTGTGCAGCAATCATAGGCTCATTAATAGGAATATTAACAGTTAAACTTTATCGTTCAATCGACACTCATCTAAAGAAAAAACGCAGAAAATAGTATAACGAATCCTCAATTACAAATTAAACTCCAACGAGATGATTATATCAAATATTAAACAAATATTCATTAATTTTCCATTGAGAAAAACGTAAAAATTTGGTATAATATCGCTATATTTATTGTCATTTTGGGTCAAATATTTATTACTTTTTTCATGGCATCATTCAGACATTCGACAATCAGACCGTTAATAGCAATATTTTATAACATTTACAAGGAGGATAATCTATGGGGAAGTTAAATGCTGCTGCTGTAGCAAAAATTGAGGAAATCTGTGCCCGCTATGAAGATGAAAAAACACCGCTTATGATGATATTAAGTGATATTCAGAACGAGTACGGATACATTCCACTAGAAGTACAGGAGATCGTTTCTCAAAAAACCGGTATATCCGTTGCAGAAATATACGGAGTTGTCACTTTCTATTCTTTCTTTTCTCTCACCCCTAAGGGAAAATATGTAATCGGATGCTGTCTGGGTACAGCCTGCTATGTTAAAGGAGCACAACAGGTAATTGATAAATTTTCCGAGCTGCTTCATATCAAACCGGGCGAAACCACAGAAGATGGTCTTTTCACCCTTGATGCATTACGTTGTATCGGAGCTTGCGGAATAGCTCCTGCCGTTTCCATCAATGGTAAAGTATACCCCAAAATGACAGTTTCGCAGGTTAACGAAGTAATAGCAAGTTACCTTATAGCTGAAAAGAAGGAGGTGACAGCATGAAAATAACTTCAATCGAAAATCTGGAAGATCGCTCTGCTCATTGTACAAGTTGTTTTAATGATAAATTAGCAGGTAACGACGGTAAGCGTCATATTGTTATATGCGGTGGAACAGGCTGTCTCTCTAATAACTCAATGGAAATTAAGAAAAAATTTGAACAATGTCTCGAAGAAAAAGATGTTTCCTACAAGACCACCGTTAATATCGTAGGATGCTTTGGTTTCTGTTCACAGGGACCATTTGTAAAGATTTATCCTGAAGATACTCTTTATCGTTTGGTTACAGTCGATGACGTAGTCGAAATTGTCGACTCTGATATAGTAAATGATACTATCGTTGAGAGACTTCTTTATGTTGATCCTTCAACAGGCAAACAGGTTAGCAAACAGGAGGATATTAATTTCTATAAGAAGCAGCACAGAATTGCTCTTCACGGATGTGGACAGATCAATCCTGAAGATGTCAACGAAGCTTTGGGTATGGGAGCTTTTAAAGGTCTTAAAAATGCCCTTTCAAAGACTCCACAGGAGGTCATTGACGAAGTTCTCGCCTCAGGCATAAGAGGTCGTGGAGGTGCCGGATTCCCATCAGGAAGAAAATGGCAGTTTGCCCACAATGTCGAAAGCGAAGAAAAATACGTGGTATGTAACGGTGATGAAGGTGATCCGGGTGCATTCATGGACAGAAGTATATTAGAGGGTAATCCTCTTGCTGTTATAGAGGGTATGATGATAGCAGGTTATGCTATCGGTGCAAAAAACGGATATTTCTATGTTCGTGCTGAATATCCCATCGCTGTTAATCGTTTAAAAACTGCCATCAAACAGGCAGAAGATCTGGGAATTCTCGGCGATAACATACTTGGAACAGACTTTTCATTCCATTGTCATTTACGACTTGGAGCAGGTGCATTCGTATGTGGTGAAGAAACTGCATTGCTTAATTCTATTGAAGGTAAGCGAGGCAATCCAAGACCGAGGCCACCATTCCCTGCCGTCAAGGGACTTTGGGGTAAACCTACCATTATTAACAATGTTGAAACTCTTGCATGTATACCATACATATTAAGAGAAGGAGCTTTGGAATTTTCTAAAGTCGGAACCGAAAATTCTAAAGGTACCAAAGTATTTGCACTTGGTGGTAAAGTCAATAACGTTGGACTTGTTGAAGTACCTATGGGTACTACTCTCCGCGAACTTATATATGATATCGGCGGCGGAATTCCTGACGGAAAGAAATTCAAAGCTATTCAAACAGGCGGACCTTCCGGCGGATGTCTTACTGAAGAATTTTTGGATGAACCAATCGACTTTGACAATTTAGTACAGAAGGGATCCATGATGGGTTCCGGTGGTGCAATTGTTATGGATGAAGATAACTGTATGGTTGATGTTGCCAAGTTCTACATGGAATTTATCTGCGATGAATCCTGCGGTAAGTGTTCACCATGTCGTATAGGTACCAAGCGTATGCTTGAGATACTTACACGTATAACAGAAGGAAACGGTACCATGGAGGATCTCGACGAGCTCGAAGAATTGAGTGCAACCGTTAAAGCCAACTCACTTTGTGCTTTAGGCCAGACAGCTTCTAACCCTGTAACTTCAACACTTACTCATTTTCGAGATGAATATATTGCACATATAAAGGATAAAAAATGTCCTTCTCACGTATGTAAGAATCTTATGGAATACAGTATTGACCCTGAAAAATGCATTGGCTGTGGTATGTGTGCAAAAGGATGTCCGACAGATTGTATTAAACGTACAGATTATATTCCTGAAGGACACAAGCTCGCTTCCTTTGTAATTGATTCATCAAAATGCGTTAAATGCGGTTCATGCATGAGCTCTTGTCGTCTCAATGCAATTTCTAAGAAATAAGGGAGGGAATTTTAATTATGGCTAAAATTAACATTAAAATAGAAGGCATCTCCTATCAGGTAGAGGAGGGCTTGACCATATTAGAAGCCGCAAAGCAATGCGGATATGAAATTCCGTCTCTTTGCACATTTAACAATGGAGAATGCAATGCCGGATCTTGTCGTGTATGTCTCGTAGAGGCAACCGGCGCAAGAGGTCTTGTAGCAAGCTGTGTATATCCAATATCTGAAGGAATGGAGATTACAATCTCCTCTCCTAAAGCGGTTGAAGCAAGAAGAAACAGTGTTGAACTTCTTCTTTCCGACCACAATCAAAACTGTCAGCAGTGCGACAAAAACGGAAAATGTGAATTGCTTCACGTGGCTTCCATTACAGGCTCAAGAGAGCTCATGTTCTCAGGCGAGCACTCAGAAACACATATTGATACATTAGCACCTGGGCTTGTCAGAGATACATCAAAATGTATCCTTTGCGGCAGGTGTATTGCCAGATGTGAGAATGCTCAGGGTATCGGTATTTTAGGATTTGAAAATCGTGGTTTCAATACATTTGTTTCACCTGCAGGTGACAGAAGCTTTGCCGACTCTCCATGTATCCAGTGTGGGCAGTGTGTAAATGTATGTCCTACAGGGGCTTTGATGGAGCACTCAGAAATAGATAAAGTTGATGAGGCAATGAAGTCAGGAAAACATGTAATTGTTCAGGCTGCTCCTGCTGTACGTGCAGCACTCGGAGAAGAATTCGATTATCCGATAGGAACTCCTGTAACAGGTAAAATGATTGCAGCTCTTAGAAGACTTGGTTTCGAAAAAGTATATGATGTTAACTTCGGTGCCGATCTTACTATCATGGAGGAAGGAACAGAGCTTCTTGGAAGAATACAGAATAACGGTGTACTTCCAATGATAACCTCATGTTCTCCCGGATGGATTAACTACGCTGAATATAATTATGGCGACCTTCTTCCACATTTATCTTCTTGTAAGTCACCTCACGAAATGCAGGGAGCAATCATCAAGTCTTACTGGGCTGAACAAAACGGTATTAAACCGGAAGATATATTCGTGGTTTCAGTTATGCCTTGTATAGCCAAGAAGTTTGAGAAAGAACGTGAGCAGCTAAAGGTTAACGGAATTCCTGATGTAGACGCAGTAATCACTACAAGAGAACTTGCCCGTATGATCAAGCGTGCAGGTATCATGTTCAAGCATCTTCCTGATGAAGATTGGGATCAGGACATCATGGGTGAATATTCCGGAGCAGGAGTAATCTTTGGTGTAACCGGCGGTGTTATGGAGGCCGCTCTTCGTACAGTTTATTACAAACTTACAGGCAAAGAAAAAGAAAATATTACCTTTACAGAGGTAAGAGGTCATGATGCCGGAATCCGCGAAGCTTCATTAGATATCAACGGCACTACAATTAACGTTGCTTTGGCTTCAGGAATGCGTTCCGCTAAGATTCTGCTAGATGATATTCGCGCAGGTAAGTCAAAGTATCATTTTATAGAGATAATGGGATGTCCGGGTGGATGTATCAACGGAGGTGGACAGCCTTATGTAAGAAAATGCTTCCTTCCTAACGAAGATCCTGACATCATGGATACATACAAGGAAAAACGTGCACAGGCACTCTACAAAGAGGATGAGGGACGTCCTATCAGACAATCACATAACAATCCTCAAGTATCTGAGCTTTACGAAAAATTCCTTGGAGAGCCTAATTCTCACAAAGCACATGAATTGCTTCATACAAGCTATGCTGCAAGAGAAGGTTTTAACGAAATTAAATAATTATCTCACAAATAGACAATTGCGAAACGAGATATACCATATACATGCGTTTCGCAATTGTCTAATTTCACAAATAAACACTTAAATATTTTGTCCTATATTTACTATCATTTACTTTCTACATACTCCTCTAGAGTCAGGCCACTCTCATACATCTTGGCAGCAGCCTTTTTACCTACATATCGATAATGCCATGGTTCGTAATCGATACCTGTTATATCCTCTTTCCCTTCAGGATAGCGCAGAATAAAACCGTATTTATAAGCGTTATTATAAAGCCACTGATATACCTCATCATGAGTTGTTCCTGATTCTTCTGAAGCATTTATATCAAGCGCAATACCCAGTTCATGTTCGGAATATCCCGGTTTTGCAACATATTTTTTTGCCTGATGTTTAGCAACCGATCTTGAATATCCCTCTGCAATATAGGCATCAATCTTGTCCTGCATCATCTGTTTCTGATCTTCATGAGAGCGATATCCCTCTCCTACAACGGGATAAATGCCTTCACTTCTCATATCATCGAACATTTTCTGTAATTCAGGATATATTCTTGAATCCACCTGTACCCCATTGAAAAGTGTTGTAAGTTCCACCTCATAACTATCCGGAATCGGATTATTTTTATTTACAAGAATTGTAGTCCATTCTCCATCTTCAATTTCAGAACTGTCACTGTAAGAATCATCTTTGTTATCATTACCTAATGAAAATGCATGTACTGTATTAATGAATCCCTCATATTCATTATCATACGAAACGATGTTCCCAACAACATGCTTTGCCATGACAAATATAAGACATATTATAAGGAAAAACATAGCAACTACTAAATCACGTAATATTCTTGTTTTAATCCTGTCAATCTTTATTGTGCGTTTTTCTTTTTTTGTAAGTTTTCTTTTTCCAGCTTCCTTACTCATAATTGTTGCGCACGCAACCTCCTGCGGAACCATCTTATAATTATAATACTCATTAAAACCACGAACTTCTCCCTTCTGCATCTTAGTTACCTCCAAATTTTTTTCTAGATATTATGATATGATGTTGATTTATAAAAATAATTAAAAAATGTACCGGTGTATTTCCCATCCGGTACATTTAAGATAACAAATATACAGTTATAGTTTTTACGGTCTTTCCACATATAAACTTGTGTATTTATGATTAAAACCTTACGAATTTCTTACAGCGCCTCTTTTGGCAACTCCACAACAAATTTGATCATCTCATTTTCACTGTCTACAGCTATCGTTCCATCATGTGCTTCAACTAACTGTTTAGCAATAGCAAGTCCGAGTCCTGAGCCTCCGGTGGTTGTACTTCTTGAAGAATCTACACGATAGAATTGTTCAAACACTCTAAGAAGCTTTTCCTTCGGAATTGTCTTCCCGTGATTCTCTACCATAAGCCTTACAATTGACTTTTCTTCACTGTCATTGTATTGGGAAAGCGAAACCTTTATCTCCGTATCAGGATAACTATAGTGAATCGCATTTCTTATAAGATTATCAACAACCCTCTCTATACGGTCAGCATCGATATATACTTCGATTCCATCTTCAATTTCAGTCTCAAAACTTAAATGTTTTTCTGCTAACGAGGGTTCAAATTCATACACTATCTGCTCAAGCATGATAGAAAAATTAACATTGCCTTTTTCAAGTTCCACATTATGAATATTGTATCTGGTTATCTCAAACAATTCATTTATCAGGACCTCAAGTCTTTCCGACTTCTTAACAGCAATATTGGTGTAGCGTTCCCTCATTTCTTCCGAAATACTCTTCTCATCCTTAAGCAGCGTTAGATATCCAATTACACTTGTAAGCGGAGTCTTGAGATCATGGGCAAGATAAGTGACCAGGTCATCTTTTCTTTGGGTTTCATTCATCAGTTCCTGTTCTCTCTTATTCTCTGCATATTTCACTTCCGAAAGCTTGGCAAATACCTCACCATATTCCTCCGGTATATCCGTAGGCATCGGCTCATCATTTAACACGAACCTGGTAATATAATCCGTTATCTGCCTCGCACTTTCTTTCCTGCCCTTTCTTCTTTTAAACTCTGAAACAGCAATAATAATAATATATATACCCGGAACAATAACTAATAACACTTTAAGCAGATAATATTTAATTGCCCACCAGTCAAATGTTTGAACAATGCGTTCAGCTCCCAGAGGATCACTTTCAGTATATTCATACACAAAACTTCTTTCAAACCAATCTGCAATCAATCCACCTGACAGTGAATCACCTATCCAGTATATATTGGTCAGTAAAAATATTAGGGCTACCGGTATTAATATGTATTTTCCAACTCTCCATACACGTTTTATAATACTATCTTTCTTCATTCTATTCTCCAATCCTTAAATAGACCACGAATCTATCCGGCACAACATTTTTACGTTTCAATTTTATACCCAACGCCCCATACTGTCTTAACAAATTTCGGATGTCTCGGTTCATCACCCAGCTTCTCTCTAAGCCTTGCGATATGCGCCATTACAGTATTATTGCTATTGGTAAAATATTTTTCACCCCAGACATTTTCAAAAAGCTCTTCGGAGGAAACTACCGTACCCTTTCTCTCACACAGATACCATAATATATCAAATTCAATCGGTGTCAGAGAAAGCTCTTTACCGTAGAGTTCACAGATATGACTGTCTTTACACACATACAATCCGTCTCTGTCAAATTCATTTACACTCTCTGTTTCCTGAGTATTATATCTGGTGTATCGCCTCAGCTGTGTCTTAACTCTTGCCACAACCTCTAACGGATTAAACGGCTTAGTAATATAATCATCCGCTCCCATAGACAGACCATTAATCTTGTCCATATCCGAAGACCTTGCCGTAAGCATGATTATCGGGAACAGATATTTTTCCCTTATCTGTCTACACAAAGTTAATCCATCAATATCCGGTAGCATTATATCTAACAACATCAAGTCTATATTCTGTTTTTCAATAAATACAAGTGCATCCTTACTACACTCCGCCTTAATAACAGAATATCCTTCATTGGTAAGATATACCTCTAAAAGATCAGCTATCTCTTTCTCGTCTTCTACTATCAATATTTTATCCGACATTTTCCTATCGCTCCTAACCCTCATGTTAATTATACATAGACGTATCTTATATATTCAATGTTTTAATTCTTACAATTTTACACATTTTACAAAATTGCTGTTTTCATAACATCTTATTATAATGACTCTATTTTATTACAATCTAACATATGTATCAGATGTCAATAACAATCTGTCAGAACATACTCTAAAAACGCACTGCACCCCAAACACACATCATAGTACGTTGTCTTGAAATCTCCTGTATACCACGGATCTGCAACATCTCTGTTGATACTTGCAAATGATAACAGGCGGTACATCTTCCTCTCCGGGTCGCCTCCACATATTCTTTCCATATTGCGAATATTAGCCATATCCATACCTATGATATAATCATATTTTTTGTAGTCCTCTTTTTTTATCTGTACAGCAAACTTACCCTCGCATGAAATTCCATGTTTTGCAAGTTCCTTCTTAGCAGGCGGATAGACAGGGTTACCCCTGTCGCCCCATATTTCCTCCGTACTTGTTGCAGCAGATTTGATATAAAACGAATCCTCTACTCCACATTTCTTTACCATATCTTTTAATATAAACTCAGCCATTGGCGAACGACAGATATTGCCGTGGCAGACAAATAGTACTTTTATCATAATTCTTATAACCTCTCATATCGTCTCAAGCCATTTTAACAATCTTTTTAATAAAAAAGGACTGTTCCCGATAGTGTTTATTCTATCATAAAACAGTCTACAACTAATACATTTTTTGATAATTATTTAAAAAAAGAACCCGACGCATCAAGTTCTTCTAGGTGTAATCCGAAGATATCCACCGCAATTCTTATTTAAAAGATACTACTTTCTCTTAAAATATGCAATACTATTTTCCATTCTATCTTACTAAGTATAAAGCAGATAAGATGAGCTTATTCATCGCTTTCTCCACAGGATGTATATGTTGACTCTTATGAATTCTATCAATATACCTAACACTAACACAGCTTTTCAGTTTTATTTATATATATTTTATACCATCATTTTAGCAATATATACCGACATTTATACCGACACTTTTTCTTTTTATTAGTCTCATTTATTATATTACAATCGTGACAACATGATATTCTCTCTTGTTTTCAATATAGCACAAAAGAAGTTCCCGAAGGAACTTCTTCACTCACATTACCCTGTCGCATAACAATTGATAATATGCGCTTTCAATAAATCTATATAAATCATGTAGTATGTTAACCCATTTTATAGTATAATCAATTCATTACTTAACATAGGAGCAATATATTTACATGCTTACATTTATAGATGAAAGTGGATACCCTCGCCCTACAGATTCAACCAAGAATCCTATCCTGCTTGGTGTCTGTATCCATGAGAATGATATTAAACCGATCACAAATCAAATATACAAATTAAAAGATTCTATTTATGGAAAACAGGACGAAATAAAGTCTACAAAACTTATTCGTGAAGCGACCATTACCAAGAATCGTACAAATAATAAAGCATATGTTGAAGGCATGGTAGACATTATTGCCTCTTATGACGCTGCTATTTTTGCCGTAATTATGGACAAGCCAGATGAACCAATTATTGTTCCAGAACATCATCTTCCGAAGCAGTATTACCTTCTTTAAAAAAAAGTTGAGTTTTACTGTAATCATCATCACTATGGCAAAGCAATGATGATATTTGATGAGGTACATGAGGATGCTGACCGAAAAATTGCTGAGGCAATTATAGGTTTTCTGTTCAAAACGAAGTTTGGGCGTTCTTTCCATCACATATTAGAAATGCCTTTGTTTGTCAGCTCTGCTGTAACTCCTGCAGTGCAATTCGCCGATATATTTGCTGGTATCGTGAGGCATTATTACGAAAATGAGCTTGACCAAAAAGAACCGGAAACAGAATTTCAGGAATGGATTGTATCGCTTTTCACCAAACTACATAATCTTACAGAAAATAACTTCATCCCCAAATCACATTATCTGGAATATGGCTTTCAGAAAATGGGCAAAAACTTCTCCTATCCTGTAAGCGAGAAATTTACTACTTCTGATAATGATGATGAAAACCTTTTAAGTGAAGATTTTTTTAATGATTTATCTGAATAATTTTTTGTTTGACTTCATACAAATATGGTGTATAATATTACTAGAGTCATATGTTGTT
Organism: uncultured Lachnospiraceae bacterium; assembly: GCA_902793335.1. GTDB lineage: Bacteria > Bacillota > Clostridia > Lachnospirales > Lachnospiraceae > CAG-590. Next base: position 86,118 of record CADBCZ010000002.1, on the reverse strand, counting down.
CCGTCCTGGAGCTGCGTAGGACTCGTAATATTAACAAAAGTGTCGCACTTGCAGTTTAGCAGGTGCGATTTTTTGTTTTTCAATTAAATCAATCATACTTTTTTATCGAGAACAGTCCGGTTAATAAATACATTTAAAAACAAAAATAGGGGGTAGAACAGGGGTATAAGTCACTTTGCCATGTCGCAAAAGCCTTGAAAATACAGTGTTTCAATCAAAAGCACAGTTTTTGCCGTGGCAGACGAACAGTACTTTTATCATAATCCTTATAACCTCTCATATCGTCTCAAACCTTGATATAACTGGCTTTGAGACTTATTATCAAAATCACGCATCATCGTATAACATCTCAAAAAATCGTATATTTTTGAAAGAATAGGGGTACAAACAGGGGGGATAAAGCTTCCAGCACACTTAAAGAATAGCGTTTCCATAGCTGTATACCATAATCAGCATTTACACAATTCGTCTTTTCATTTCTCATCATAATGTTGTTTGCCTTATCCACCATCTTCTGCAAATCATATAACGCATAATATGCACATATACTACACCTCAAACCTTCTTAATTATCACATGTGTACATAGTATCTTATCCATTACTTAATATATTCATCATATATCTGCTTTTAAATTATAAACGGGTATTTACCACTCTTCATTTGTTCTGGAGTAATTACAATCGGAACTTTGATATCCATAAGCACATCAAACGTCCACCATTTACCACACATATCTGGAATAGCTATATAAATATTATTAAAAATTCCAGTATTTATGTATTTACGCTTAATCATTTCAAAGAATTGTTTTCTAGGATAGTCTGTTAATACATGAAAAACTGAACCATACTCGTCAGACACCCAATTAAACAAATCTAACAAACACAATACACAAAGACAAACTCCCCCCTACAGAGTATTTTCTAGTTGCTTTATCCGCTATTCTCTCCTCAATGTATGCAAATACATCCGATTCAATATTTACCGACTCATATGTTCCTTTCATCATTTTCTGAATAAAATTAGTTTTCTTTTTACTATCAGAAGCCAAAGTAAATTCGAAAGGAATATTATCAACAAAGTAATCTGGTTCAAAAACATCTAGATTTCCTTGTCTCCATTCATGTATGTCCAAACTTTCTTCAAGAATATCTTTAATAAAAGGGTCATTTACCTCTTTACTGAAGAAATTTCTGAAAAAAATGAAACTATTTTATATAAAGAAGCATTTGCCATAGCTACAGCACCTCAATTGACCTTTTCTTGAACGGCAATATATTCAAAGCTTATGAATCTCTTCTTGTAGTTTTTCCAAACAATTCAAAATTACATCAAATTCCAGACCATAGTTGCTTACAAATAAATCTCTTTTAGTAACTCCACGCCCTTATCTCTATCAAACGGCATTCCCATCTGTATAAGCCTTACTTCTGATTCATCTAAGACACTGATTTCTTCAATATATCTTTGAATACTTTCTATCACCAATCCCTCTGATTCAACTTTTGTTCCCGCCGTAACAATCTGTAACAATCGGAATACATCATATTTATGCTTCTTTAAATCCTTGTCATTGACATGTTCACCGGCTCTTTTTCTGTCCAGTAGGTTGATCCACGCATACATTTTGAACGGAATCAGATACTATGCACCCAGAACTCCAATACCATCAATCACTCTGCGTCCTGACATCATAAAATTGTAGAAGTCATCATTCAGAAGAATCGCAGATAAACTGGAAACATCATCATCTATATGAATCGGAATGATTCCCTCTTCTATTTCAAGATGATAACCCGGCTTTCTTGAAAACAACTCAATCATAGTAGGATAACCAATTTTGCCCTCTGTGAAACGATAAAAACGCATATCTTCTTCATTCTTCCATCCACACTTATATCCGCCTTCTTTTATATATTCCTAAAATATAGCAGCAAATTCCGGAAAGTTATCTTCCATAATTAAAATCATATCAATATCTTTTGTTGCCCGAAATGGCAGATCCGCTTCTGCAAGCAAAATATCACAGGCAGTCCCGCCGATAATAGTATAATAATCTGCATAATCCTTAAACTTTTCTCTAAATGAATCTAATCCCAGTACCATTTATATTTTCTCCAACAGTTGCTCAATACTCATTTCTATTCTTTCGTCTTCATTACCTTTAAATGTACATGCCAACGAAACAGGGTCAACACAGCCTTCTCTTGCAAAATAAGAAGGATTGTATTTCCATAATTGTAGCTTCAAACAATCGTCCGGGTCTTCTGATCTTGCATCAACAATTTCTAAATGATCAACAACTTCCTCACCCTTGTAGATAGCACATTCCTCAATTCTGGGTGGATTCAATTCTGACTTATAACTAAGAGCAGTTTCACCTGCAGTAAATGATTCAAAAGACGCTTCATTTCGCAGAATTGTAAGTTCTTTTTGAACGGGATTAATCAAATATGCTTTTGCATTTTCATAATACTCTTTGCGCGAGTAATTCCTCATAATAGAAATCTCTGTTCCGGATTTCATCTGCCTGATAAGTCCCATTTTCTCTAATTGAGCTGTTGCTCTTGTAATAGAGGTTTTTGTTAAATTGAGCTTGTTTGCGGCCTCGCTTTTCAATATAGATTCCTCATCATTCATATACAACAATTCAAGGAACACCATCTGCGTTGCGGGCATCATTTTGTCCGCTTTGATAAGCTGTTTTTTATAGACATCCAGCAATATTATCCCCATAAATGGCAAAAAAACATTTCCCGGTAAGTCCACAAATGGAACTCCGTTTTTCACCATTGCATTTCTCATAGACACACTGTTTAACGACACCCGATATGCTATAGGACACTGTAATGCTTCCTCATATTTTGCCTTCTGCTTTTTCATCGCAGCAATACTTAATTCCGTCTCTTTCATAACATCAACAATAGCAAAGTTAACGCCATATATTTCAACCATTGTAATATCACGCACAGTCATAAAAATTGGCAGTGGTAATTTATTTTTGTATTCTGCAATTTTAACTTTACAATCAAAATATTGCTCTAACTGTTTATTCATATCGCGTCTCCTTGTAACATATTTTTATATATAATAACATATCATTTGTTATTATTCAATATTTTATGTTATTACTCTGTCTTCAGATAGTTTTCAAAACATTTTTAGACGTGACAAATATCATTCATTTTATCGAGAACAGTTTGGTTAATAAATACATTTAAAAATAAAAATAGAGGTACAATGGGGGTATAAGTCACTTTATCATGTCGTAAAACCCTTGAAAATACATAATTTTCAAATCGATCTGCATATATTGCCATGGCAGACGAATAAGACTTTTATCATGTAAATTTCTCCTTCATATTTTGATAAATACCGCGTAGTTTTACTAGGTTTTGCAAAATCTCCGGGGCATTTACAGCTTTCAATGAATATGTATGTAAAAATGCAAATTGTAGCAAAATTATGCAATACACAGACATCAATCGTAGTAAAAACGTAGTAGAAATGCTCTCTAATTACTATTCATCTTCAATTATAAGCTCTACGTTTTTCGAACCACAAACCGGACATTTCTCAGGCATTTTTCTGGCCTGATCATAATCTTGAAGCAAACAATTTTTGCATAACATGTATTCTCTTGAATATAGTGCATGTCTTTTTGCATTTAGTTGATAAAGGATCTCATATCTACTAGGATTTTTCCCTATGATAAAATCAGGAGTAAGAAAAATTGATGTTTTCACTTTTAGAAATGTATCATCAATTTCTGTTTCTCTGTAATCATAATTATCATATATAAAAATCACATATCTTCTTTCTCGTTCTCCAGACCATTTAGCATCCTTTACTGACAAAATCCAATATTGCATTATCTCTTCTAAGAAGTTCTTTTTATCTGCATTGCTCATATTAAACATATCAATAATTCCAAACAAATACGTCAACTCCCGTTTGGCTTCCTCAACATCATATATAACATCAAACGCTAATGTTTGTGATATAAATGGACGTTCCATTTTATCCGGCATATCATTTTCTATGCCATCCCTTTTCTTCAAATGCCATATTCCAATAGGCGCTATTAGTTCAGATATTCTATCATTCTTATAACCATATAGGCACTGTCCATATCCATCCTGCATGTCCGAATTATTAACACTTTTACTAAATGATGAAACGTAATAAATTCTTGTAGCCGTAAAATCAATATCATCAACCCATTTATATGTAATCCAAGATTTATCATCAAACAATTCTGGTATAACCCTTTGTTCACGTTCGTCATTTAACAACGTAGTTTTCTTCATCCAAATCTGGTGATTTTTTACACTTTCTCTTGCAACTTCAATTGGAAGATATTTGCAAATATAATCTTCATTGTACCCATTTCTAGACTTCAAAATAAAATTACTTATTTGTGTCATCAACACACCTTTTGTCGGGCGCTCTATAGGTGATTCATTATTTCTCTTAAGCAATTCCGCTTCTAGTTCAAATAACAGAGACAATTCTTCTCTTGAAAACTTCCAGATTGATTGCTTTTTACTTCCTCTCATATAGCTAAGATCATTCATCATAGAAACAAATGCGTGCGTAATTGAATCTATAAATTCATCATCCTCATCGACTATCAACACTTCACGGATGACAGTAATTAATTGTGTAGCAAAATCGTCATTTTTTTCTACTATAAATTTTTGATATGCCAAATAATAAAGTTTAAGTGGCAAGTCCAATCCATTATATGCTTCTACAAATTGATCCTCATTTCCATCCTTTCCTAAAACCGGATTCATATTAAACATCCACTTATGAATATATGTCGCCTCAGAAATTAGATCATATAAATACACTTTAACTGAATTAATCTGATATGCTGTACTAACTAAATATAAATAATTAATTAGTCCTACTTCATATTCTGTTATACGAACCAGTCCATATCCAGAAGTTTCATTCATATCATGTTCACTGGCTAATGCTATTAAAATCTCTCTATTTTTATGTGTTGGATTATTCTTAAATTCTTCCATTCTTTCACATAATACATCTAGTTTCCATTCCCTGCGATTCTTAGGCCAACCTTCAGGTTTTTCTGAAATTTCCTTCGTATCTATAAGTAACACCTCCAAATTATTTCAAATCAAAACTATTTCTTTTTAATGCTTAAAATTGTTCTTCATCCACACCTAAAAGAATTAAATCCTGCTTAATCATATCAGCAAAACTATCAATCGCAATATTCCTTGTAATACCACCATGTTTTATGACCGCTTCATCCATTAGATCATTTCTAATTTTCTTCAACCCCTCAATATCTGCAATATAAAAATCCTTAAGATTTCCCATAAAATATATTGCTTTAAAAGCACGACGAAGAGTATATAATCCTTCATTGTCACTTTCATTGATTAGTATATATAACTTTTCAAAATCTAAATATTCAACAAATGATCTATGGCTACAATAGTAGTTTTTCATTTTGTAGCAATGTTCATAAAATGCATTCGCATTACTGTATATATTTTCCTCTTCTTGATCCTCCTTATTAAGTATGCGATTTCGTTCTTTTCGTTCCTCTGAAATTGGCTTATATATTTCGTTATATTTATTTCTAATTTCTTCAGATGAAAAATCTTTAGGGAATTCATTTTCTTCTTGAATATCATTATCCCTTTTTATTAAATTAATCATAACATCTTTGATATGATGTATATTTCCTTTAAAGAGCCCTTTTTCTTGAAGATACAATAAAGTAGAAAGAATATTAGAGTAGTCATAATATGCATATTTGTTTTCTTCTATTTCTTTTTCTAAATGATCCAGTATCTCTATAATTTGTGCATCCTCCATAAGATACCAATCTCTTAATTCAGCTAACGCCTTACCTGTCGAATGTACTTTAGGTGGATTGTCAACATCTTCTCGTTCTCTACGCTTAATTATCGACTTACATGCCTGAGATAAATCCATATCATTCCATACATCACGATTAATCCAAGCATCAATGAAACTATATCTAAAAATGTGAGTATACTCATGGCCTTCAAAATAAACCATATCTTGACTTCCATAATTAGCACTGTGTGTTATCTTTTTATTTTTCTTTAATGCTCCTGCTACCCATATACTATAACGCAGAAAATCGTTCAAAATATCTTCATAATATTTACTATCAGAATAGTATTTCGTTGTTGCGTCATATATTTTTCTAAAAGAAAAGATCCACGATCTTATAATTCGCAAATTTCGATTCTCTGTTTCTGTAAATGCACTTACAATACTATTTATGTGTTTTAGTAAATAATCTTTATATTGACCTTCTTGAATTATACCTTTGCTCTTTTCATTTCCACTTATCACTTCTTCAATAACGTCTTTTAATGCTGGATAATACAGCATAGTTTTACCAATTACTTTTTCTTTGATATCTTTATATAAATAATTTTCTGAATATAATATCTCATTTAGTTTTTTTACTTCTTCTACTGTAATCTCTCCATTTGAGGCTTTCCCCAGTCCCGTTTTTTGTGTCCTATTATTTTTCCCATCTCCTATGTACTCAACAACTTTACGATCACCAGAAAGCACTGTAAGATATTTTTCTTCTATATTTGTATTTGCATATATTTTTCCAATATTCCTCTCATCTGCTAAGATGATTACTTTACAGTTACAATGTTCTATCAAATTATTAACAAATCCAAAAAACTCATTAATAGGAATCGTACATCTTTCTAAATCATCAAAGCAAATGACCATATCTTTGACATCTATACTCCCCTCTAATTTATCAAATACATTTGATAAATCTGCTGATACAGGACCTATAGAAAAAGAAAATGCACTACTAGCTACACCTATAATACCGGCAAGTGGCTTTAACCCTTTTTTAACTAATTTATTCCCGTTACCTTTAACATATATTAAATAATTGGTAATCAACTGTTTAGCAAGTGAATCAATACTAGATATTCCATAAAGAGAAATGTAAACATTATGCTTCCGTTCATTTTTTCCAACTTCTATTGAATCAATTGCATCCGCCAAATAGTTTTCGTATAGATAAGTTTTTCCACTTCCCCATGCTCCATCAATCAAGATGGCATACTTCGCATTCTCGTCACGAACATAACTAGTTACAGCATCTACTATTTCTTTCGATGTCATTTTTTACCTCCAATAACCACAAACACGCTCAAGCCATTTCTGACTTAGGCTGCATTTGATATTTTCTAAATTGCTTTAAACATTTTCTGGCTTACTGGTTTCTCCTGCCCCTTTTCCAATTCCCTACGGGCATTTTCCATTTCTTCCAGCTTTCTCAATTCTTCCGTTGCATCATCCAATCCGATGTGCGTATAAACATTAAGCGTTACCGCTATATCAGAAGTGAGCGGTTTTACCGCTTTTCAGGTATTCATTTGACAATACCTTCTCCAACTCAGCTATACCATACTACTCATTTATCAACCAATTTGCAATATCCACTATTTGAATTCCCTCATATTGATAATTCTCCTGATGTGTTCTTGCAAGAATCATTTTGGGATATGCATCTTTTATTGCCAATAATGGAGTATATTCTCTTTCGAAGGTTTCCGGATTATCAATGTATTCCGAAACCTGAATATAGATTTTTTCATCTCTCTTTATTGCCACAAAATCAATCTCTTTTTTATACAGTACACCTGCGTATACTTCGTATCCTCTTCTAAGCAACTCAATCGCAACCAGATTCTCCGATATTCTTCCATAATCTGGATTCTTATTACCAATTCTTGCACTTCTAAAACTAGGATCCGCCAAATAATATTTATCATTTGATGCCAAATACTTTTTCCCACGAATATCATATCTTCTAATTCTGTAAAAACCAAAAGCATTACATAGATATCCTATATAGGTTCCTACCGTCTTGTCATTTGTTTTAATTTTATTCGACTCCAAAGTATTGGCCATCTTATTTGCAGAAACAACATTCGAAATATTGTCCATTAAATAATCTGCTATTTTTTCTATAAGTGGCGTATTTCGAATTTTGAACTTTTGTACAATATCTCGAATTACAAGAGTTTCAAAAACATCATTAACATAGGAAGCACGACTATTCTCATCTGTGTATAAATAAGAACCTGACATTCCGCCCATTTTACGATACTGTGTATAAGCTTCATAAGCATCCTTAAGCTCATAATATTCCATATACTCTTTAAGCGAGAAGGGAAATACTTCAATACTAAAAGTTCTTCCTGTAAATAATGTTGCCAAATCACTACTAAGTAAAAATGCATTCGAACCTGTGACATAAATATCATATTTTTCCGATGCATGAAGACTATTTAATGTTTTTTCAAAGCCTTCACACATCTGAACCTCATCTATAAACAGATAATTATTCTTAGATTCTACATAAGCATTTTTGACATAAGCATTTAATTCATGGTATTCCTTCAATTCTTCAAAATCTAATTCAGTAAAATCAATATAAATGATATTGGCATTAGCATCTGTATTCTTAATATGCTCGATAAAGGCTTCCATCAACTTTGATTTGCCACATCTTCGAATTCCGGTAATAACCTTTATGTCCGGCACTCCCTGAACACTTTTTAGCTGTTCAAGATACTTTGTTCTTTCTATTAGTTTCATATCAATCTCCACCTCCAGAAATTGGTTATTATCATCTTATCATTTTATTTCGATTTTTTCAATTTTTTTCATTTTCTCGAAATAGAATTCATTTTATTATTATATGAATTCTTTTTTCCTTTTATACTCGTTATTTTATAGCAATCAGATAGGTTCAATATTTTTATATAAACGAAAAGAAGTCCCCACACGAACTCCTTTCCCCTCATATCATTATAGGCAATTGCGAAATTTTTATTGCATTCTTCCGTGGCAGATGAAAAGTATCTTAATCATAAAAATGCCTCCGTTTCACCTCCCTCATTCGTAGTAAAATCATAGTAGAAATCGGGGTGTCTTACTACTCCCCAAAGGGGCATTTGAAACCCTCAAAACTGCTCAATGGGGCTTCATTTTTTCAGAAATCCGGCAAAGGGAGGTTCATCGTTAAAAGGTGCTGAATTATCTTCTGGTTTAATGCTTTATCAAGTATCTCTTTATGATCAAATATCCGTAAAAGAATCAGATATAGAAATACCACAATACCAGCGTAATTGCCGGATATTCAGTGGCAGCAAACTTCATAATTACAGCAATGATAATTATGAACAACGAAAAAAAATGTATCCATACGGTCTTTTCTTTTCTGTCAGCGAATAAATGAAGTATAGTCGCCGGCATAAATGAGTAATCCATACAAATCACAAGAATTCCCACAAAATCATACCATTTCAATGTCATCCCTTCATAAAACACACTTGCAATAGCCAATGTAGTCGCTGCAAATACAAATATATCCATCATTCCCATTATCTTACGTAACTTGTCCATGGTTTTCTTTCTCCAATACTTCAATTACTTCCATTTAACGGTTTCCTTTTTTACCTTTCATAATATCAGCTAAATCATTCATTTTCTCCCTACGGCCTATCCGCAATTATCCCTTCAATAATACTTGCAATATTACTAGACACACGCCCCTTCACATTGTGTACATCCTGATTGATACATTTTTCCTGTGCAATTGCAACCGCCACCTTCTCTGCAAGATCACCAATCTTACTATTCTTCTTTGAATTCATTCCAGTAGCCTCTAGCAGCACATTATATGGATATCTATATCTTTTCTTCTCATCCAGTTCAAAGAACTTGTCATTATTATCCTTGATATACTTTTCGTATGCACCTTCAATATGCAACAGCAAGAACACCTCAAAACCAGGATTCGTAATTCCGATAATGTTACTCTTCTCGCCTTCTTTGATAAGGTCCTCATATCCCGATACCTTTTCCTCAAATATATCAGCATCGAAAATGACAATCATCTTATCATGTTCCTTATCAAAATCTTGGGATTCATCGTCTTTCAATGTTTCAGCAAATTCTAACAATTGCTTCGGATAAGAAAGATTACTATGTTCTTCCGTCTTTTCCATTAAGCGAATATCTATTAATGGATGAATGTTTAAGGTCTTTCTTAAATCAATTAGTTTTCTGAAATAGAATGTTTCCGTATTAGCACCTTCACAGATGAAGAAGTACTTTCTAAATGGCTCTATCTGTTCTTCTGCGTCCGAAGGTCTAACATTCCAATTTGTATAAGTGTGAATTGGCATAGCTACTCCTCCTTTCGGAAGGAAAACTGCTTAAACACAGGAATAGCGCCATATCTTCCTTCAAGATAGGCTTTGCTTAATTTCTTATCATACCTTTCTTTGAATCGATCAAGAGAATAGATTGCACTTGCATTGTTGGCATCTCTTTCTACGAACCATATCTCATCTCTTCTAAAAAGTTCCTGGTCCATAATTGTATCTTCATGAGTTGTAAAGAGAAGCTGCATACGCTCTCCCTCGCGAGCCTGCATGAATAATTCAAGGAAATGTTCTGTAAGTTTTGGATGCAAGCTGCGCTCCAACTCATCCACCACAAACAATGTATCTTCTCTCTTAGTTAAGAGCATATCTATCAGATCAAACAGACGCTTTGTTCCATCTGACTCTTCTGCAAAGTTAAAATCAAAGATAGACTTACCATGCTTTAATACTAGTGTTGTAATCTCCGGTTCTTCATTGCCTTCCATCTTAATATTGAAGAATCCATCCGCAAGTCTCCAAGACATCTGGATTTTAGGCATATTTGTTGCCTGCATCTGTTTCTTTAATGATGCAAATATTCCAGAGAGCACTTCTACAGGAATCATCTTACTGAGTTCGTCCATAGAAATAACTCGTGTACTAATCTGGCTTACACCTGTATCAAATGTCTGTATCAACCCACTAATCTTCTCCAATGACTCCTGATTATAATACGCATCAGTATTAGAGATACCCATATTCGGATTCAATATAATAATATTGTTATTCAGCCAGTTAAACACATCTCTAAAGAATATCAACTTTGATGTTTCTTCGTATTTTTTTCCTCTATTCATTTCAGACAAAAACAACTGACCTTCATAACCGGCAAAGTCCTCTGCATATACAGAAAAACGTTTTTCTTCCGCTTTTGTCAGCTTAACCTTCTCTCCTAATGTTGGAGTATTCACGCCTTCTCTTATGAATAGATTATTAGCTGATCCATCCTGCAATAATTCATATAGCCATTCTTCTGTGATTCTTCTCTCACTCAATACTGCAGAAAAACCATATGCATAAAATTTATCTCCTACAGTGAACTGCAACTCAAATACACTTTCTCTGCTTTTATTCTCCATAGAATTACGACAGAAGTCATTTACAGAATTCACTGGAAGTCCATCATTAATAGTTGATTTGATAAAATCAAAAACCCTAAATAAATTTGACTTACCAGAAGCGTTCGCTCCATATACAACAGCATTCTTCAACAAATTGATCTGCTTAATCTTTATTTTATGATCCTTGTTCCCCTGCATCTTGCTAGAGGACACCATAGAAAGTTCTTCACGCTTATCAAATGATTTAAAGTTCTCCACCGATACTTTTACTAACATGACGCACACCTCCTAATATTAACTGAATTCATTATATTATAATTATATGCAGTTTTCAACATTTATTTCTTTATTTAGAGATTTATTCTCCAAATAAATATGTCAAACACCTAAGATGTGTACTTTCCATAGAAATTCACCCCTTATTCATACTAACTTGGCTAAACTACCTTTGACCTGTATGTGATGTTATGGCAAAAGTACCGTCCCGGGCAGACGGTCTTGTCCTTAAAGCTGAAGGCTTTGAGAGTATGTTCTACAAGAAGGAATAGTAAGAGAAAAGGCAAGGAGTATTATTGCTCCTTGCCTTTGTGTTTTAGTTTCTCAGACCAAACTTACGGTAACCTTGATTCTTTTGTTCAGCATATTTATCTTGCAAAGTAATTAGCAGTTCTTTGAAAGCCTCAAATTCTTTCCTAAAGCAGAACTCCTTTGATTGGATGATATCATATGCTATCTCATTTCTTTCTGGATGTTCAAGCAGATATCCCACCTCAACATCACAAAGGAAGCCTCCTTCTTTTTCAATATAATCGTCATCCATATACGTTTCAATAATATAGCTCGGAACAGTATCAACTTCCATCAATTGCATGTTTCCTGCTTTAGCAGATTGATTCAACCATATATCCTCAACATAAACATAATGAACACTACTATCCGCATAATCTTCATCATAGTCAAAATCGGGCGAAACATAGCCACCATCTAATCTGTATGTATCCCTTATAAAAAGGAACATAGCCGAATGAGGATCATTGTTGCACATATCTTCATCGAGTATCCCCGTTGCATATTGTATTGTGTCATGATACTCTTTCATATACTCCTTAAACTGCTTCTTAGGATTGTCCATATACATAAACATTTCTTTAAGATACGGAATGAAGATAAGCTTTTCAACCCTTTCCTTATCCATACTATATAGCATCGACAATATTTCATCATCTATAATTTGTTCATCCAAATCCATAAGTGTGTGATATACGATGTCAAAATCACTATCCAACATATTTATAAAACAATATGCTGCAAAATACTCTTGGAATGACCTATGAATAAAGCAATAGATATCACCATCTTTATACATTAGACATAGCTTTTCTGTTGCATCTTTAATAAACATTTCAGGAGAAATATCTAAATCATTCTCCCGGATAACAAAATCAAAATATTCTATCATCTCATCATGCGAAAACTCAAAAGCAGAATCTGCATATGTATTTGCACAGAAGTAAGCAAAATACTTTTGAAAACTCTTCTCATCCAGTCCCGTGAAAAATGGTCTGTTTATTCTTTTGGTTTTTGCATCATATTCCGATGCCATTGCTAAGTACGCTTTTTCGTAGAATAAATACCTCTTCTTAGGAATATCATTAGTTCTTGAATATGTAATAAGCATTATTGTAAGGAACAAAGGGTTACCTAAAAATGATTGTTTTTCGTCCCTTTTAAACTTAAACCTATCATTTTCCAAATCCCTAATGAAATTATCCTTTAATTCCTGATCAACAGATTGAGAATCAAGTTTTCGTATCATCTCATAGGCTTGTTCTTTAGAGAACAACTGAATCTCATATTCTGCAAAATTATTAAGCGTTCTGACCTCTGGTATATCACGAGATGCGATAACAAAATAACAATCTTGGTACGCATCCTTAATTCTGTCTAACTCATCTTGAAAATCACATACATATTCTTTCTTTATTTCGTCTAAACCATCTAATAGGCAGACCACCCTTCCCGCAGCGAAGAGCGTGTATAAATCTTCAATTCTCAACGAAGGATCAAATCGTTTAAGTTCTGACGTCAGTAAAAATTCCAAGCTCTTTTCATCCGGGCGGTAAGATCTTAATGTTATGATAATGGGAATCCTTGTTCCACCCTTCAAATAATCACTTGCAACGTCCAAAAACAGTTTATTTAACATCATCGACTTGCCGAGACCACCATTACCTATAATGACATTATTATGTTTTTCTAATTTATCTATAGTTATGTCATTAATCTTAGGCACTTCCCGTTTTGAATAATAATGGTTTCTATTAGTAAAAGTGATCGGTGATATCAGCCTTCTTGCTACACTATTACATACATAAAAATCCTTAAAAGGCCGCTCAACATCATATAAGAAAGTCTTTTTACTCGAATACCTTTCCGAAGAAGCCCTGACATATCTCTTACACCTATCTCCCGTTTCCTTTACCCTCTCCTTGGTTATGATAAAAGATTGCGTCATAGGATCATATTTTGTTATATCTGGCATTATACCGTTACCTAATGTAAGTATAATGCTATCATCCCCTACTTCGTCATCTTCATTTTCTTCTGAGGATTCTTGTTCACTCAAGACAGTAATGTTTTCCGTATAATTGTATGAAAGATTAATTGCATCATATTTTCCCGATAATCCAAGGTTAAAAACACTTTCATTCTCCGTATATTTCTTTGTTTTATCCGTCCACCGTTCTATTGTTTTAGCTTTCAGTTCATCATCTTCCGCATACTGGTAACAATAGAACCAAACTCCAAGTAAGAAATTATAGAAATAAATGGTAGCATCTGATTTCAGAAAATCCTCCTTATATGCCGGAAGAAATCCTGGGTTAACACAAAGGGATCGATTATGATTATCAAAATTCTTATCTTTCTCAATCAACTCCATTAGTGCTTTGATTATCAACGCATGGGTTTTTTTATCTAAATATGTGTTTGCAAAACTTACTACTCTCTCAATAATTTCATTATAGGATTTCTTTATATCATCTCTAAAAACGTTACATACTGTTTTCTTTCCAAAACGAACAACATCACCTTTTGCAGGAAGTGGTTTTCCGTTCTTGCAATCAGAAGAATACTTATGAAGAGAATCTGCATCTATTCCCCTTATCGATGCAGGATCAATTATTCCAAGAAAGTCTTTAAAACACTTATCTTGATTTCCCGACCTTTTCTTTTTGTATTCCAAAATAATAAAAAATAAGGTTGACCCACATAGAACTGGGTAAAAATTGTCTTCTTTTCTGATAATAGCCACTTTCAACACCTCAATTCGTATGACAATAAACATTCACCATTATAACTGCTTTTAAACTTTTACATTCACCATTTTCACCCCGATAATCAAATCATCAACAGGAACACCTGCAGGTTCACTCCATTGATACGGCTCATTTGCCGGGATTCTGACTAACAAGCAAATCTAATGAAAAGGAGCGAAAGAAAATGTGTACCTTTAATAGCATTTATCACCAGTACGATATCGTCTGGATCAACAACCCTGTAACCGATGAGGAAGAAACCCATCGCATGAGGGGTGACCATTACGGCATCATCCTCTCCGAGGATTGCCAGAACGCAGCTTCAGGCACTTGCATAGTCTGCTACATAACGAGCAGCCTGTCCCGTCTGGACCTTAAGTCCAATGTAATACTTCAATTTTATGACGGTCTTAAGAATCCCTGCGTTGCTAAAACATCTACCATGGTTCAGCTTGATAACTCTTGTATCGAGCGTAAGATTGGTAGCTTAACCGATGCGGATGCACAAAGGATACGTGACAGTATCAAGTTTGTATTCTCTATCGATTAATCCCTAACAAAACACAGTTCACTCATCTCGGAGGTCTGCCATAGGCCATGGCAGGTTTTCCGAACCTCCGGGATGAGTGACAAATACTGATGAACTGTTCTATCGGAATGGCGCAGCTCACAGATTCTGAAACGGAGTATTAACTCTTTTTCGGTCTGTTGTTGCGCCCTTTTTATGCCTTCAGTTCCGGGTTTATCTCCGTTTCCACAAAACGACTACGGAGGTAAATCTAATGAAAAGAACTGACTTAACTGTATCTATCGAGTCCGATGAAGAACTCGAATGCTATGTGACCATCAAGGGCAAGAAAATACCTTGTACCCGTAAGGTCTACCTTACTATCAAGCGTCCAGGCCGTAAGCAGGCCATGAGGGACTACAGAGAAGAACAGCGTCCCATGATTAACGGCAAACGCTGTACCGGGGACTGCTCCTGCTGTGCTGAATTTGATGGTGCTCGTTGCACCCATACAGGCACCGTCTCTCTCGAGCAGATGAGTGAAGACGGTGTCACAGAGCCTCAGTCATCACAGGATGTCGAGGGCGAAGCAATGCGTAATGTCATGCTTGCTGAGATGCGTACAGCATTGGCAACCGAAGATGCCCGCTTTCTCGATATATTTGAACTCATGGTCAAGGAACTGACACAGAGAGAAATAGCCGAGAAGCTCAACATTTCTGACGGCACCGTTACCTACTACATCAAGAAGATCCGTAACAAGCTGGCAAAATTCAATCAGTAATTATGCTTTGAAGGCAGTCTGCTATATATGCAGATTGCCTTCATTTTTATATAATACTGGCTTTACTTATATCCCACAACAATCCTACTCGTCTGGAAAAATAAAATCATTAATGCTTAAGTCACTATATATAAAATCCTGTAATTTTTGGTTGTAATAATCATATACATTAGGGCAATTTTTAATTTGATATAGCGACTCAAACCACCTGCTATTTCCAAAATTATGAGAGCCAATCCAAACCGAGTGATTATCACACAAAACTATTTTTGCATGAATTGCAGGATGACATACGTAACTGAATCGACTATCTTTTATAGCATTATCCAACCTTTCAGCCACACTTTTGAACTGGCTGTTTATAATTATTTTAACCTTATTCCCATAACTCAATAACTTCTTTACCGTCATTTCTGCGTAATTGTAATCAGGAAGAGTATAAGTGCATATTGTAAAATGGTGATCCCTTATATTATTAAATTTAGCATTCCAATTAGTCATACGAAATAGTTTACAGAGCGGTGCTTGTACAGTAACACAGGAAGCAGAACTATTTTGCCCTATAGTACCAATAATCTGTCTTTCGGGGGCGAGAAACCTTAATGCATCCCAGTCTTTTGCTAAATCCGAGTATAGCTTTTTTTCTGCATATGCATATATAACCTTCTTATAAAAATCAAATGCTCCTTGATCCTTTATATGAACCGTCACTTGAAACCAGTCCGAATATCCTACATTTTGAGATGTTACATAAACCTCGTTAGGTGCTATCAAGAGAAATTTGGCATGCGTTGTATCTTTGATGTATACCTTTGCATTGCTATTAAAACTTTTTATCTTATTGTAATAAGCATCCTCACTGCATACCTTAGAGTTTAACCCATTAACAATCATCACATTACTCATATGAGGTAAATGTGTCTTTAAAAAGGGATTATACTCGGCATCAGGCTCGCCATAAGTACAAATGATTGTTTCTTCATCTGTTATCCTTGAAAGGACGCCATCCCAATCCATATTGGTTGAAAACTCAACCTCATCTAAATTTGCAAGAATTCCACCATTATCTTCTTTAATAGGTTTCACTAATTATCAGCTCCCTCCGTAGTTATGCAATGATATCCACAACCTCACCGATATACATATCATGAGCATCATTATCGGCATACACGACACTTGCAACATCGGCAGGTATTTTGGCAATATCGAGTCGTTGCATAAAGAGCTTCTTGCAGACAAGAGTTACTTCAGCCTCTTTAAAAGATACCGAATCACCCACAGCCTTTGGTGTAAGACCGCTATCATGTATCTTGTCGATATCCCTGCCGGAATTAGCTCCAAGAACACCGAGTACCTTTTTACACACCTCTGGGTAGAAACTAACCGTGAAATAATCATTCTTGTCCATGAACTCGTGGGTGTATCTGGACTCTCTGACATAAACCGTGGCAACAGGCCTATTCCAAATGGTTCCAAGCCCACCCCATGATATTGTCATAGTATTAAAATCTTCGATGTTTCCGGCTGTGAGCAATGCCCACTTCTTATCGAACTGGCTGAATATTTCTGTATTGAACTGCATACTGTTGCTCCTCCTATATATGCTTTTTTATATGGTTATAAATGTTTAATCCTTTAGCCTGACCGTACTTCGAGATAATTGACCTATATGTCTGTTGCTTTCCGTTTTTAACTCCAAGATTCTTCACAGCTGTTGATGTAACATACGCTATTATCTCATTCGAAAATCCCGCTTTACTTAAAAGCTTTTGAATTTCCGAATTAATAGATGACTTTGAATTTACCTTTGGTTTCTGCACAACACCTGAATCAGCATACTTTGACAAAACAGGCTTTGCAGCACTATAGACGTCAAGATAGTCTGTATAACGCTCCTTCAATGCATTATGTACCTCTGAAAGCATATGCTCATCACCATATAAGCCTGTAGCAATTTGAGCTACCGTATTTGCAACAGTGGCATCATATCCCGCTTTTCGGATTGCCTGCATGACCTCCTGATTCAGCTTTGTCTTCTTTTCTCCACTTACTTTTTGCTTAGATGTCTGACTATGCTGTTTGGTGGGAGTACTCACCTGTTTAGGCTTCACAGCTTTTATTTGCTGAGTTCTGGAAGCATTAATTCCTGTTTTTGATTTCCAATATTTAATTACATTATCAAAATCAGTATCTTTACTAACAATTACAACTTTACATGATTTTCCAAAGTTCCCAGCCAAAAATCCCAAATACGATACAATATGCATATCTGCGGATTGATTTCCGGCAGGTACCTTCTCCATATCAAGTGTTGCATCTCCATGATCGAAGATATTTGTCATATCTATATTCTTTGCGTTATCAGTAAAGAATATAATGATATGGTCTGTGCTACTCAAATCCTTACATCCTGTCAGACCATCACTATGTACATTTTCGTAGTCAATCAAATAATGCGTTTCGATTGTCCTCACCAACCTTCCATAATCCCCCGTGGAAAGGATTTATTTTTGTTTATGATATTTCTGGTCTATAAACTCACTTAGCTTTGTCTCTATGAAGTCGGCCATCATATCAATGTCCTTCATGTTATGTTTCGAATAAGTGTCCATGATATATTTGGTGTCGAGGAGAATTACAAGCACGTACTTATAATTTGCTGTATTCTTATCATAAGTAATCCAATCTCCTGTACCGATACTTACAAACTTAAGTATGTCATCATCCGGCTCTGCCTTAAATGGAATAATGAATGCATTATATATTTTATCCTCTTCTGCAAACCGGCTTGTAAACACATAATCTCCATAAGTAATCTGCTTATGGATAGACGATGTTGGCGGCAGAAATCCGGGGTTCGGAATCACTCCATACTTGTAATACTTCGCATCCAAAATAAAGAGTCGGTCTCCGACCTTCATAATAGTGTCAGGCTCGAGGGCACTACTCTCTACACTGTTGCCATCCTTGATTATTGTATAGTGACCGTGCGGAAAATAATCCGCTTTATTATCTTCGCCAAATACATGGTCTATCAGATTTTCCCACACATGTTCAAACTTCGTAACACCATATGAAACATCCGGGAAGTCTGCTTTTTCATCAGCCTGTTTGATAATCTCTATCATGCTGGTAAAGAGCATCTTCTTATTGTTATTAAAAGTGTTCTTAAGAGCATCATTCAACACGGAAATGAACATCTTCTTATTGAATTTTATAGTCGGCTTTCTCGGCACAAAGGTGCTGTTTAAATAAAGCCACCCGAGTTTAGCAAAACTCTCATATACGCAGTATTCATGTATCTTCGTGATGATACCAGATTTTGTGATACTCTTCTTTGTCACAAAATCAAGATATACCACATTTCCATCGTCCACCACAGGCTTTATCTGCTGTATGGTTCTCTTCCAGCTGATTTTTCCCCGGTCGCTGACTCTGTATTCCACATCTTTTTCTGCGTAATATCCATTTGCGAGGAAATTGTAAATAATGTACTGATATGCAAGAATTGGAAAAGATAAGGTCTCTCCATCTTTTGTATTTGATTTACTTGTTCCCTCTCGCCTGTCAGTAAACTTATGTAGAATCGTCAGCAGATGAATAATGTCTCTCCTTACATCTTCATCTTTTTCAGACTTACGATATCCCCTCGGAAAAGTGACCTCGGGTTTTCCTTCAACAAATTTAAGCCCGATAAAATCATCATCAAAGACATTGCATACTCTGCAAAAATCTTTAAGCATTCGCATCACCTTTTTTCAATTGTTCATATGATTCAACTATTATTTCTACAATCTCACTAATCATATCTTCACTATATTCAATCCGATAATAATGATTCTTATGTCCATCATTCTCAAGTTCCTCGCCTATGCTCTTAGGCTTCTTTGGTATTTCTGTAAAGACAACCATTTTATCAGACTGCAAATAAACATCTGCAAAACTTGACTTTGAAATATTATCAGATCTCCATGCAGCATACTGAAGAGACCCAGTACTTGTATCTTTTGTTTCTGGAACTCTACTTTTAACTGCTTCCAATAAACCTTTGTAATAGGCTATTAGATAATCTTTCTTTCCTTCAAGATACCTGTCAACATCTACTTGCCTTCCTTCAATAACCGCATCACCGATAGGTGTCTTAACAAATAAATCTGCTTTTTCAAATACATTGAGACCGTCCGTTTTAAATCCGTCTATCAGTTCATCCAAGGTATGATATTTTGCCTTAAAAACCTTGTCATGATCATATTTGAAAGCATCGTTCCACAGGTACATAAGAACTTTTTCGCCAAACTTATCAGCATCATCAAGTTCAGACTCTTTAACAAAATATGCTCCGAGCCTGTTATCTTCATTACTCAAGTTCTCCGTTGATATATCTATAATAAGGTCATTAACCGTTTTAGCGAATACCCTCCACTCTACTCCTGTATTACATACTTTGTGGGTACCATACTTGCACCCATCAATATTATTCTCAATACGTTTCATTGACCATCTACGCTTGAAAGCTGTATCGAGAGTGAATACGTTTTGGTCAGAAGTATTCATGGTAGCAAGGATATAAAGATTTGACGGAATCGTAATTTTCTTGGTCTTATCACCATATACATATTCTGCAATTGCCTCATTACTGATTCCGTATTCACTCTCTCCGTTATCATCCCTATCGAGAAGTTGGAAGATATCTCCGAATATGGCCGGAGCATTACCACGGTTGATTTCTTCTACAACTAAAAAGTAGAAATGCTCCTTGTCCTCCTCGGCCTCTTTTAGTATTCTTGTAAATGGTCCGGGTTCAAATAAATATGTAATTTTTCTGCTTCCATCTGCCTCAGTATTGACTTTGGGCAATATCTGACCTACAAAATCAGAGTAAGTATAATCTGGGTGGAATACTGCTCTTTCCATAAATCTATCATCGTTACAATATTTATCTTTTATCTCGTGACTTTTCCCACAGCCCGGTACACCATACAATAAAATATTCTCTGCTGTTTTTTCGTCTGACAATTCACTATCTTCGACATTATAACTATCATCAGCATTGAATAAATAAGGCCTATTATCAAACAATTCTAAATAGTCCCAGATGAAGTCTTTTTTAATTGCAACAATATAAAAACCCTTGGGTGTAAGTATTCTTTCCACCTTTCTTGATGGAATAAAATCATTTGGTATATTGACCTGTGTTCCGGTACTTGTTGTTGAAAATTCAGCCTTTCTATATGACACCCTGCTTATTGAATCTTCACTGCTTTCAAGGCTCAAAACATAGTTCCTATATCGTTCCTGTTCTGTATTAATTCCCAGACAAAAGTATTTCATTTTATTTTCACAAGCATAGTTCCATGTGACTTTTCTCTCTGCAGCACCACTATCACGAGTATCAAAGAAATTTTGTCGGTTGTTTTCTTTACAACTAATCGGATATACAAAAATTACAATATCCTCTCCATTGGCTTTACAAACAAAACCTCTTCCATTCGTGTTGTCGATTATTTTTACATCTTCTTTTTTTAGCTCTAAATAATCAAGTAGATCTTCTGTTGCCTTTCTATATGAATACGCCATCGCCTATCACCCATTCCTTTCCACTTCACGAAGATAATCCATTATACTGTTACCTATTGCTTTTCCAAGTAAAGGTGGTACTGCATTTCCAACTTGAACATATGTCTCCTGCTGATTTCCAATAAATTCAAACTCATCTGGAAAAGATTGAATCCTTGCCGCTTCCCGAACAGAAAGAGTTCTGTTTTCGGTGGGATGTATATACATATATCCATCCATTCCAATATGCGCAATTACTGTCCATGATGGTTCCTTTAATACCAAACGTTTAAGTCTGTCCTGAAAGATATCTTCTCTAAAAGGTAATATCTTCCGAATCTCTGGCGGTAAATCCATGTATTTACTGCCTTGTTTCATGTGCGGAAATACGCGCTTTGCTCTATCATTTGACATTCTGCAAATATTGTTCTTTACCGTTTTACCGTTACCATTTTTTCTCATTAATTTTTGGTAATCTGTTAATCTGCAATTCTCAGAATATGGCATTTCGCTTATCCGCCAATTATCTGTGATGTCTGGTAGGTCACCTATTGCATCTGCTACGGTCGTACACGGTAATAGCTTTTTTGATTCATCATCGTCCTGATCATAGTAATGAGTTGGTTTTGGGTAATCGAACTTCGCTTTCGTCTTTTTATGAGCCACAAGCATCATTCTTCGTCTCGTTTGTGGTACGCCATAATAAACTGCATTTACAACCTGAACAGGCTTTTCCACTTCATATATGCCCTCTCCGTTACCCTCATCATCTTTTCCAATACTCTCTATTATTTGAACGGCAGTATTAAAAATCTTTCCTTTATATTTAGTTATGAAATTAGGCACATTTTCTATTACAAATATCTCTGGTCTAAAATAATCCACATATTTTAAATATTCTAAAAACAATTGGTTACGTGGATCCTCTGATGTTGGTTTCCCTGTTACGGACCTTATCTTTGCATCCCCTATCGTTGAAAATGTCGGGCATGGTGGTCCCCCGATTATTACATCCACATGATTCGTATTAATAATCTCTGCAAATTTCTCCGGCGGTATCTCTCTAATATCGCCAAAAATGGTCTTTGAATGTTTGTGGTTAAGCTGATGTGTTTGAGCTATAACTTCTTTGAGTTCAATCCCCCCTATGCACTCAAAACCCGCCATTTCAAGTCCATATGAGAAACCACCCGCTCCACAAAAAAGATCTATGAATTTATAAGGCATTCTTTATGTCCTTCCTTTTGTTTTCTTTGTTTTCTATTTCATCTAAATAATATCCCAATGCCTCAGCAAACGCCTCAGCCATCAAAGGAGGTACCGCATTTCCAACCTGCTTATATTGGTCTGTTCTTGAACCTTCAAAAACAAAATCATCGGGAAAAGACTGAATTCTTGCAGCCTCACGTACCGTAAATGTTCTGGCTTGTTTGGGATCTGGATGTATAAAAAGATTACCATCCTTGTATAAATGAGCAACCACTGTCTTTCCGGGTTTATCACTTTCTTGCACAGTATACCTATTCCCAAAATGCTTAGGATCATGATGTATCAGGTCTGGTCTTACTTCTTGTAAGTCTTTTAACTGCCAATTTTTATGTTCGCTAAGTATTCTATATCTTTCTCTATCCAAATCATTATGGTTTCGAGCAACATGATTATAAACCACATTATCGGATGACCTTACCTTTGACAAAAAGCCTTCAACTTTTTTTTTCGATTTTATTTTTTGTTTTTCTGCCCCTTCGCCGGGATTCAGCTTTGGTAAATCCAAAATAGCCTCCCCTACTGTGACATAATTAGGCAAGGTTGAATCCGTATCAGAATTCGTTTTCTTAATGTGTGCATAAACATCTTTTACATCTATGTAATCAATGTCCTTTCTCACGCCAATAAGAATAACTCGCTCTCTTATCTGTGGCACACCATAATCAGCAGCATTTAGTAATATAATCTTAGGATCACTTACAATATTGTAAGTTTTACTCATTTCCCTAATGATAATATTAAATATTTTCACTCCTTTTGGATGAGCAGACAAAATTCCTTTTACATTTTCAAAAATAAACATCTTCGGTTTTATGTGATTTAAAATTTGAAGATAGTTTTCAAATAAATAGTTTCTTGGGTCACTATTCATAGAATCAGGAGACTGCGCTCTTCCCACAGACGAAAATGCTTGACAAGGAGGTCCCCCAATTATCAAATCCACCTCCTCATTGACTCTTTTGTCTATCTCATCAATTATCCCTTCTGAAGTAATGTCCGCACATAAAACTGCTCTTTCCACTTCTTCTTCGGAATAACCATAGTGTCTCATTCTTGTTTTTAATGTTTTACAAAATACATCTTCAAGTTCGAGATGAAGCAAAGCTCTATAGCCCTGTTTATAGAATCCCTCACTCAAGCCTCCGCACCCTGCAAACAAATCTATAAAATTATAACTTCTGTTCATTTGACGAACTGTCTCCTTCCTTGAAACTCATGATATCGCCTATATCACATCCTAATGTATCGCATATCCTTTCAAGAACATCTATAGAAACAATTTCATTCTTTCCGAGTTTCGCTAAAGTACTGCTACTTATCCCGGCCATTTCACATAAATCCGTTTTCTTCATATTTTTATCAAGAATCATATGCCAAAGGCGACTATAACTCAACATTCTCAATCTCCCTTGTTAAATAAAAACTACAGTCAATAATACACTATAAAATTATATCACATATATTTGCCCAGTCAAATATATTTTTTCACTGGTCGAACTTCTATCCATTCTGTATCCATTAAATAAAAAAAGAACACCTACTCCTCACGATGACCATGAACATCGCTTAACGATAACCTCAAAACCTTTTAACCATACTCCATTACCTTATAACGATTTACCCCGATACCTTTTAACCTTTACATAACCATCAAAAAACTACCGTTTTATGCCCCTTTTCGGCAACGGTAGTCAGCGTAGTTCGATTATGTAATTGTTTCCTCCCGGTAAGAATCAGTACACCTTTTAACGGTAGATGTACTCTTTAACGATTGACTACTTATATATAAGCAACTGCCTTCATTCGCTCACTCGTAGTATTATCGTAGTAAAAGTATTGTTTGTTTGCCACGGTATGCCGAAATATGCCCCGAAACAGCCAAATATAAGGGTTTGTGGCAGTAGTTTTGCCCCAGCAGACGAACAGTACCTTTATCATTTTCACATTTTCCTCTTTTCATTCCGTCATTCGTAGTATTACCGTAGTAAAAGTATTGTTTGTTTGCCACGGTATACCAAAATATGCCCCAAAACAGCCAACCATAAGGACTTATCCCATAGTCCTGCCGTGGCAGATGAATAAGACTTTTATCATAGTTTTAATTTACTCCTTTTTGCCCTGAAACGCCCTGATTTGCAAGGGTTTCCGGGGATTTTGTGGTTGTTGTGATTTTACGTCAAAAATGCAGATTGAGGCAAAATTTAGCATACTTTTGCACTGTTTTACTACCGCTTAGTAGTAGAAATGGTAGTAAAACGAGGGAGGTTTACTACTAAGGATTAGTAGGAAATATAATCCATAATTATAATATTTAAGGCTTTGGTCATTGTTTCAACATTCAACAACTCTATATTTTCACTAATTTCACAAACCATTGTGTTATTCTCTGCGAACCTGAAACTCATTGTCCTGTTTGCGCTCGGTGTAGAAATATTATATGAAATAGTTAAGTTGCAATACTTTTCATCTCCATGTGCCGGATTATAATTTATCGATATATAAATTCTGTCATATGTTCTACTATACAAATAATGAGCCGAATTATTCTCTACATTTACAGTTGTATATTCGATTCCATCTTGTGACTTATTTTTATATTCTTTATGTAACACCTTTAATAATTCAAAATTATCGTATTCACTTAATAAGATTTCAAGAGCTTCAACATAACACTGACTGAATGTGTTTACGAGCAATCTATTTCTTTCTTTTATCTCAATTAATTCCATCTTCCTTTTTTCTTGATACAATGTAACTTTTTGCTTCATTTCATTTTCTACATGTATTCTATTTTCACAAACAACTCCTTCAATTTGAGAAATCAGTGATAAATAATCACATCTGTCTTTCGGATTTGTGCTCAAACACGATGCTATAATAACATTTGCTTTTACCATGTCAGGATTATCAGGAAATCTTTTTTGTAAATTATATTCATCAACAAACCAAAAATTAGACGGTAAAAAATCATCTACAACACCATTCAGCATGCACCAAATCACCTTCCCAACAGAAAAAATGTCACCTTTCTCATCTACTTCTTCAACTCTTCCTATCTCATATTCTGGTGCAATAAACATTCGTGGACCAATCGACATTATTTCAGGCGTTAATCTTTCACTTCCATCTTTCAAAAAACAAGTCCCGAAATCGGTTAAAAATAGTGAATATATATCCCCATCCTTTTCATACAAAATATTATCAGGCTTTATATCTCTATGGTATATTGCTGGTGAACATTCTGATAATTGAGCCAAAGCTTTTATTACAGGCAATATCAGTTTTAAAGAAAAAACAACATTTCCCCTTGTAATCTCAAACAAATCATACAAGGAGCCGTCATACTTTTTCATTTCAACATATGATTCTTGTATTCTTTCATCACTTATAAATACATTTTGAACTTTTACAATGTTTGGAATATCTAAGGTGCTAATCTCATCTAATAAATTCAATTCTTTTTCAAAACGTTGAACTTTATCTTTAGAAGATGTATTTCGCAAATATTTTTTTGCTGTGCCCTTTTCTAAATCAAAAATCACATCTCCATTTCCACCTTTTGCATCAACTTTTCTTGCCATACTATCAACTCCTTCTTTACTAAATTATATCGGCTCATTGACATTTTTTCTATAGAAAAAAAACGCTCCAGCCATAAGTCAGAGCGCCCCCTCTTTTTATACTATATTGCCTTAAACATCCTCTTTGTCATCGGTTTCTCATTCTTCTTTTCAACCTCTGCCTGTGCCTTTCTGAACTCTTCCATTCGCTTGAGTTCTTCTTCTGCATCATCAAATCCAAAATGCGTGTACACATTTATAGTTACTGAAATATCTGAATGTCCCATAAGGTATTGAAGTGTTTTAGGATTCATCCCAGCTTTCGCTTGATTGCTACAGTAGGTATGTCTACATACATGAGGTGTTATGTTCGGCATCTGTACCTTATAAATATCATTGTACCTGCCAACCATATGATTGAATCGATGCTGCCAATGCATAGCCACAAGTGGCATATCATCCTCATCGTAGAAAAGAAATCCTGTATATCCGTCAATTACCTTCTCAACCTTCGGTGGTATTCTATCCTCAATGATTGCTCTGAACATATCCGCCACATCATCCGTTATCGGCAGCACTCTCGTTCCGGCATTGGTCTTGGTGGACTGAATGACATATTCCATAGCGGAAGTTCTCTGGAGTTGATGGTCAATGTTTACTGTCTTATTCTTAAGGTCGATATCTTTTAAGGTAAGTCCACAGAACTCCGAAATTCTCATCCCGGTATGGAAAAGGATACAAACCATCACCTCCTCACGGCATGAAAAAAGGAACCGATTTTACCATACAACATTAAACGAAACATCCGGTTCCTGCGTACTATAGTCAACAAATATACTTACATTATAAAAACCATCATGTTCCGGATTTTCTGCAGCCTTTATACCAATAGATATTTCTATACAATCATCATTAATAGACAGCCCCTCGACATACCAATTCTCTTTTAAATAATCTAAACTAAATTCATTCTTTAAACGAATATCCCAATCACTGCCACTATTATCCTCAAAAAACGTAGTAATCTGTTTATAAATTTCGTCATAACATTCTTCCATTATCGAATCGGACTTTTTATAAATACTCTCCACGGAAGCAAGGACATAATCTATATTATCTTCTCGCACATTAAATTCGTACAAGTTATAGGAAGCATCCGGTTTATCGCCGAAAGAATGATTATTAAACCCACCTAGTATATCTATGTAACATACATCTTTCGAACTTGTATCCTTAACTAAAAATCCATTTCCAAAATATGGATTTTCAATCCGAACAGCAGATAATGTTTTCTTGTCATCATATTTCATATGATTTAGCTTTTTTAGCTTCTTTTCAATCTGCTTCTGTTCTTTGGTTAAAGCATTATTTTCTTCTTTTTCCGTATTAAACAATTTGCTAAAAAATGACATATTTTATATTCCTTTCAATATTGACTCTGCATTGCTGCACCTTTCTTTAATAATCGGAATCAATGATTCACAATCATTTCGTTGCACTTCCGTCAGTATGAATCTTCGGTAATTTTTCATCCAAACAACAATATAATAAGTATCCCATTCGTCATAATGATCTGTCAGTGCATAATACATTGCCCGTCCAGCACTCATTCTTCCACGCAAAGAGCCGTTTGTGGTTTTTTTCATATGATGCCTTACCTTTATACCCATGCGAGCTATATCTTCATATTCTACTACCGTTATACCTTTATAAATTCCAATCAGAGCCTCGGTAGTTGCAAAAACCCCTAACTCTCCGAACCAAATCGTATCAGGAGCATTTACCAGTACATCTATCTCTCGCGCATTTAACCTTCTTCCACTGCAGGCAGGCCAGATATGTTTTATCATACATAATGAGTCAGCCTCGTGAATTCCTACACCTGCAATAACCATTAAAGGTATTCCTATAACCAACCCCCATACTCGGTTATCCGGTGCTTTTTTTATATACGCTATGAAAAAACTCAGCAATATTATAAATAGTGCAAATGCCAGTATCCCTATTATCAAACTAAACATCTGGCTATTTTCCTTTATTTGCTCACGTATATGTTCATTAGTATAATCTTTCGACCAATACTTTGCTTCTTCTTCCAAATAGTTTTTCCCCTCTTTTATTTGAGCTTTACTATTATTCTTGGAAGGATTTATATTCTTTACTGACTTCTTTTTCTTTTTTTTACCGTTCATATCTTTTTTAGTCCTGAATACTGAAATATAATTTCATACCACATATCCAATATCGGCACATGGCACATTTCTCATTATAGCCGATGACTGATTTATTATTCTACATAAAGTTGCTCCGTTTAGAACTCATTCAGCGTAAAATTCACAGTCCACAACCCCTTATAAGAAGTATCATGCTCCAGCTTGGCTTTGAAACCATCTATGTACATCTGCGCAGTTTTGTACTGAGGAGTATCCGTGGAGAAATATTTCACGGTAAGCCGAGGTATATTCTTATATGCCGATAACTTCTCCAGCC
Source organism: uncultured Lachnospiraceae bacterium (assembly GCA_902793335.1). Classification (GTDB taxonomy): domain Bacteria; phylum Bacillota; class Clostridia; order Lachnospirales; family Lachnospiraceae; genus CAG-590. The sequence goes on along the minus strand of CADBCZ010000002.1, from coordinate 57,300 downwards.
ACTTTTTTGAAACAGAAAATGAGGAGCACCCCTGACGGGAACTTCCTCATTTCACTCAATCCAAAATATGAACCTATACCTATAAATATCGACAGACATTCCAAGGGGAACAAATTTCCTTTATTTCTTTCCATGTTAGCAGACTTAGATCATTCATTTATTATTCCTCCTGTTTTATATTTGAAGGAATAATAAACCCGGCCCAGGGGGGCCAGGTCAAGACTATTTATTCATCTTTTTACGAAACTTTTTTCATATTCTATTTATGCAATACACAGCATAAATTGAACTAACCTTTGATGATTCTTTTGCTGGTAATGTAGGTGATGATGAAGTAACCACCATAAATACCTACTATAATCACAGCCGTCACAAATATCGAAAGGCCCATACCATCAGAAATGAATATTTCAAGTATCTTACTGGATGCCTTTAATCCAAAAAATGAATGGATTATCGCAAACAGCATCGGGAAAAAGAAAAACATACCCACCTGTTTAAAGAGTGCTGCTTCTATCATCTTCTCATCCGTTCCAATTCTGCGTAACACAGCAAATCTTTCAATATTATCAGCTGATTCAGACAACTCCTTTAATGAAAGGATTGCAGCACTGGCTATAAGAAATATTACTCCTACATATAAGCTTACAAATGTTGCTATAGCCCCAATCCCAATCGAAGCAGACTTTGAAACTTCCTTAGTGGTATAGAATAGATACCAGTCATCAAAAGGGACATCCTCTCTCTGAAATTTTGACTCTATAAAATCCTTAACATATAATTCTATTTCATTTATTTCTTCAGGCGTATCTGCAACATAATCTGCTACAATTGAGTTTTCTATAATTTTAGCTCCCTCAACAACATGGTCCGGAACTATAATCACACCCTCATTTATTTTATTGGTACTGAGCTGAATCTCTCCAATCTGACATTCACTATAAGCCGGCTTCAGTTCGAATCCCCTGTAATTAATCGTCCTTCCTGTAGCCAGTGCTTCATTTCTTGCTCTCACAACCGAATCCAGAGAACAAACTATTGCATACTGATCATCCTCAATAGCAAGCTGCTCATTGCCGAAAGTCTTCGCAAACTCATTATATTCAGAGAGACTCATTATCTGTTCTTCAGTGTCTTCAGATACAAATGTATACATGTTAAGGGTAGATTGAATGTATTCTCCCATAACCTCTCCCATAGTAAGTCCCTCAGAATCATATATATTGTATCCGGCAACATCCTTAAGCTTACTCATATCAAATCCATTTTCAGAAAGAACCGTCTTTACATCTTTTTCAGATATATTTACCTTTGAAACTATCTGAATATCCTTCGGAAGGAAATCCTTTATATTCTTATTCATAGATCGTGTCAGGCTTATAGCAGTACCCAGAAGAACGATAGTAAGAAAAAGCATCAGGCATACCACAGTCATAGACATAACCATAGTATTAGCCTTGCTGCTAAACTGTCTCAGTGTGAAACTGTTCAGCTTTTTAAAATAATACCCCTTCATTCTTGTCACAATATAAAGAATACTTCCCGACACCGACCAGAAGATAAAGAATGTGGAAACAGATCCCATAATAATTACTTTTATCAAATCCGTTCTGGAAAAAAAATCAGCTCCCAACTCCACCGTTACAAGGTAATATGCCCTTCCAAGAACCACACAGGATATAATAAATAAAGTAAGACAAAGTATTGGATTTCTGACTTTCAGCTGTTCATTCTTTTTTTCAGCATAGAGCAGATCGATAAGCTTACATCTGCCGACTGCTATCGTATTAAATATCATCACTATAACATACATTATTCCGAAAAATATAATGGTTTTGACTGCAGCCTTTGCCGAAAAAACAAACGTGAACCGGCTCATGTCAGCTTCGAACATGTTTGCAACAGCAACGCTCATAAACTGCGAAAGAATTATGCCCAGTACAAGACCTACAATCATCGATATAATACCTATGATAAGAGTCTCAGTAAGCAGAATAGTTGACATTCTCCGTTTGCTCATCCCCAATGTCAAATAGACTCCGAACTCTTTCTTTCGCCTTTTGATAAGAAAGTTACTTGCATAAATAATCAGTGCACCTAGAACTATTGCCACAAATACACTGACACCTGCCAGAAATGTACTCATCAGTACCATTATCTCTCTGGTTGAGTTTGATACATCCAACATTGCAGTCTGCGTATCCAGTGCGTTGAATATATAGAAAATGATCACGCCTATTACAAGTGTGAAGAAGTAAATAGAATAATCCTTCACACTTTTCTTTATATTTTTAAGAGCTAATTTAAAGAGCATCACTGGCGTCACCTCCTAAAAGAGAGATTACATCTAAGATCTCATTAAAGAATTCTTTTCTTGATTTATCCGCGCGAATGATCTCGTTGAAAATCTTTCCATCCTTGATAAATATAACGCGTTTTGCATATGACGCTGTAAAAGCATCGTGTGTTACCATTAGAATTGTGGCAGGAATTGATTCATTCATGAACTTGAAGCTCTCAAGAAGCATCTTCGAAGACCTTGAATCAAGAGCTCCTGTAGGCTCATCTGCAAGAACAAGCTTTGGCTCTGTTATGATAGCGCGAGCCGCTGCGACTCTCTGCTTCTGACCGCCACTCATCTGGTATGGATATTTATTTAATACTTCTTCTATACCGAGTGAATTTGCAGTTTCTTTGATTTTACTATCAATCCCGGCTACACCTACTCCTTTGATTGAAAGCGCAAGTGCAATGTTTTCATACGCAGTCATAGTATCGAGGAGATTAAAGTCCTGAAAAATGAATCCAAGCTCCTCACGTCTAAATCTGTTGAGATCATTACCCTTGAGCTTTGTGATATCTTCTCCACCAATAAATATGTGTCCTGATGTGACCTTATCAATAGTTGAAATACAGTTGAGCAGTGTTGTCTTACCGCTTCCACTGGCACCCATAATCGCAACAAACTCACCCTTATCAACTGAAAATGAAACCAAATCCAATGCCTTGGTAAGAGATGACCTGCTACCATAATATTTTTCGATATTTTCTATTCTGAGAATTTCTTCCATTTTTTACCTCCTTCATTAGGTGTATTAATCTTATGTCTGAATATTACACCCGTTGAAGAGAACTGTCGTTTTTCTAATATTACTAAACATTACAAATTTGTAATGTTAACAACTCCAAAATAATCATTTTTTTTAACTTCAATAGTAAACCTTGTCCACTCCCCGAACTCAGACTCGACATATATCCGGTGTCCCAGCTTATCACAAAGAGTCTTAACGATATAAAGTCCCATTCCGGTTGACTTGGCATGCCCTATTCCATTTGCTCCCGTAAATGACTTTTCAAATACACGCTTCCTGTCACTCTCTGGTATACCGATACCATTATCCTCAACCGAAATCTTGGTAATGTATCCTTCAGTATCAGCATAGATTCTGACATAAGATTCGCCCACGTCCTTCTTATACTTTATGCTATTACTTATCAGCTGGCCTATTATAAATGAAAACCATTTCTGATCTGTATTTAGAACAACATTTTCTATATGTTCTATCCTGAGATCGATTCCATTTTCCTGAATGGTTTCCCTGTTATCCATTGCAACATCATGAATGATCTTTGAAAGCTCAGTCTCCGTAATATGATAATCCTTCTCGGCATTTTCAGATCGAGAATAATAAAGCACCTGATCTACAAAGCTTTCGATACGACGAACCTCTGACTGGAGCTTCTTATATAATTCTATGTTGGCTGAATTTCTTTTCGATTCTGCATCTATCAGGTTATGAAGCTTCAGACTTATCGAAGAAAGTGGCAGCTTGACCTCATGAATCCATAGCTCGATATACTCTCTGAAATCTTTATTCTTAATTGAATAGCTGTTTACATTTTCAACCATAGATTTATTGATATTATAAAGTATATCATACAATAACCGACCCTCGAGAAATTCAGGACGTTCCATAGTTTCAAGAACAAGATATGCCTGATCAAGGCGCTCTACATTTGTCAGGAGAGACAAATAAAAAGCAACTCTACGTCTGTAATCGAGGATGAATCTTATAATCTCAACTACAATCATAAGTCCTATTATCAATATGGTCACCGCGGAATTAACCTTAAATATAACAAGCAGCCATACAGTAACTAACACAAGGAAAATTGAGAGAAATATATCTGTTTTCTTATCACATATATAACTTTTGGGATTCACTGAATTTAACCTACTTTCCTTTGGTGAGAATATAACCCTGGCCCTTACGAGTCTCGATAGGGTCAGTAAGACCGGCATCTGCGAGCTTCGCACGTAGACGACTGATATTAACAGTAAGTGCATTATCATTCAGGTACTCACTGTTGTTCCATAGATCAGTCATAAGCTCATCACGGCTGACAATTGAATCGAGATGACTATATAAATGCGAAAGGATCAGCATTTCATTTTTAGTAAGAACAGTCTCATTTCCACCCTCATCCGATATAATACTTCTGCGAAAATCTATCACTACATTCCCAAGATGTGCTGTCTCTAAAGAAGCTCCTGCTCCCATCCTTTTGAATATATTTCCAATCCTCAGAAGCAACAGTGTTGGATTATATGGCTTAGTAATATAATCATCCGCTCCATAGCCCATGGAAATGATTTCATCCCGCTCAGCATCACTGCTCGTCACCATGATTACCGGAATCTGAGATGACCTTCTTATCTCTTTTAATATATCCTTACCATTTTTGAAAGGCAGATTAATGTCAAGTAGAACCATGTCCGGTTTTTCAGCCAGAATCTGTTCAGAAGCATTTTCAAAAATGTCCATTACTATCACCGAATAACCGGCATTCTCTAAAAGAATTGAAAGTTCCTCTCGTATTCCCTTGTCATCTTCTATTATATGAATTTTCTTCATTTTTCCACTCTCTGTCACTTTTTATTTCTTTACCTTTATTACAAGTGATGCTTTCTTTCCGCTTCCATCAAGCGCAATAGCAGTTATCTTCACTTTACCCTTCTTAACAGCTTTAATAATTCCTTTCTGGTTTACTGTTGCAATTTCTTCATTTGACGATTTCCAGAAAACTTTTTTACTTGCTTTTTTATTTTTGATAACCGCTTTTAGTTTAAGCTTTTTGCCAACTTTAACCGTTTTTTTAGATGCCTTAATCCTCAATTTTTTAACCGGCGCATTCATAACCTTTACATTAAAGGTGTGGGTAATACCATTTGCAGAAACCACCGTAATCTTTGCTGTTCCGGCTTTTAACCCCTTTATTGTATTACCGTTCACCTCTACTACTTCAGGTGCAGAGGTTGATATCGTGATACTTTCTTCAACGGCTTCTTTAGGACTAAATGCTACCTTTATTGACATCGTTTTTTTGACAGCTAATTGATAAGTATCTGAAATCTCAACATCTGTTACTCCGTTTAAGTCAGCTGACAACTGCATATTTGTTGCCTTGACAGACTGATATGTTTCATTATTTATTTTTTCTACCACTCCTTCTCCCGGGATTTGTTGACTTGGTTCTTCTGTCTCTCCGGCAGGTGGTTGCTGACTTGGCTCCTCTGTCTCTCCGGCAGGCGGTTGCTGACCAGTTTCCTCAGCATCCTGATGGGCACGATATGTATTTACTAACCAAATTCCGGTTGTCGACAAATCCTCTTCAATCCATCCGCCTTCCGTTTTGCTGCATGAAGACTTTAGATAAGATGCCGATTCGTCCTTATTACACAAACTCCAACAACAGTAGCTGACACTATTTTCATCAAACAGTTTTATCCATTCATCCGCATTAGCTGTATCGTAGTTACCATTACCGGATGCATCACAGATTCCAAATTCCGTAACAAACAACGGAGTTCCATCCTGTATTGCTTTTTTTACTTTATTCATTTTATCTTCATAATGAGAACCCGAATAGAAATGGAAGGTATATAATATATTCTTAAAACCATCATCCTTTAATGGTTTTTTAGCTACATCATCAACATCCTGTGACCATGTATTAGTTCCGCAAACTATTAATGCAGAGCTTCCGCATTCACGTATCACTGTTGCAATCTCCCTACAATAAGAATACAAATCTGCTCCCGAGTTGTTATACCAGTCCACACCTGTCGGTTCATTACAGATTTCAAATATTACATTATCGTAATCCTTATACATTATTGCATACTTCGTAAAGAATTCCTTTGCTGCTTCTTTTGTTGTATGAGGATTTTCAGCATGGATATGCCAATCAACTATTACATACATTCCAAGCTCCGTAGCTGCCTGAACACCTCTTTGTATAACCGTATCCATGCTATCTTTTGCGCCTGCTGTATATCCATTCTGGGTTACATAGGCAGCCAAACGTACCATATTCACGCCCCACTCATCACGCAGACTCTGATAAGCTCCTTTATTAACATAGTTATATCCTACATCCCACTGAATTCCATGACTGCTTGCGCCTCTTAACTGAAACGGCACACCGTTTTTGTCAACTATAACCGGAGTAGAATATCCGTTGATCGATGACAAGTTAAGTTTTCCATGTTTTCCTACCGGAGTATCCTCATCTACAACTGTTTTTTTCAGTCCTCTAAGCTCATATTTTAGTTCACTCGTTGAAGTACTACCGCCTTCCGTACCATATACAAATTCTACTGTTGGCAAACCCAATGTAGCACCTCCTCCAAAACCAAACTTTTTCGTTTCATCGCCAATGCAGGAATAGGTTTGTCCCGCCTCTAACACAGACGTATAATTAATAATTATGTACGAACCACTTTTGGAAACATTACATCCCCACGACTTCAAATTATCGACATTACCTGTAAATGGTACCGATATTTTAACACCGCTGACAGGACCTGATGTACCATTGGTTACAGAAAAATTATATTCCGACCAATTCTGATCCCCTGAAAGTTTCTTAACTGCTGCAGTCACTTCACTGCTTGTATTGTTCGATTCTGCACTCACACCTTTGGATGGTACAACAGCACTTACCATCAATGTAAATGTCAAAAGCCACTTCAAACATTTCCTGATACCTCTATATGTTTTCATTTTTCTCCAACTTCGTATTCATTTTATTTTTATCTAATCATAATGTTCAAACGATGTAATTGCAAGTTTTTTTGTCGTTTTACTATGAAAGTCCAAGAAGCCGAGCTAAAAGCGACGGCTGATTGGGTTACTTTCTGTATACAGCGGCGCTTAGCGAATCCAAGCCCTCAGGGCGACAGATGAGCTTAGCATAGTCGTTTACTATGAAAGTCCACATCAAATTTTATTCTACCAAAAAGAAGCCCCTTGAAAGGAACTTCTTATATGATCAATCTTAGTTTATTCAGAATTCTACTCTTTTGCCGCTTCTTTAAGAGTTTTCAGGATATCCTCTTCAGAGTCCATAGACATAACTTTTTTAGTCAACTCATCCGCTTCAGACTTCGACCATTTCGAAATAATACATCGTGCCTTAAGAACCAGCACCGGATTTACACTGTATTCATTTAACCCAAACGACATCAAAAGAGGTATCATCAAAGGATCCGCGGCAGCTTCCCCACACATACCAACCGGAATCCCGGCTTCATTTGCACACTTGATTATATGCCGAATCGATCTAAGCACTGACGGCTGGAAGGTTGAATAAAGATAAGCAACCTTAGGATTACCTCTGTCCACACTCATTGTATACTGTGTAAGATCATTGGTTCCGATAGAGAAGAAGTCCGCCTCCTTAGCCAAAAGATCAGCTATCAATGACGCTGCGGCAGTCTCTATCATACATCCAATTTCAATACTATTATCAAATGTTATCCCTTCAGCTTTCAGTTCTTCCTTTATTTCCGAAACAAGCCCTTTTACAAGCCTTATCTCATCAACAGTGGTTACAAGCGGAATCATTATCTTCACCTTACCAAATGCACTGGCTCTGATTATTGCTTTAAGTTGTGTCTTATACATGTCCACATTTCCAAGGCAGTACCTTACAGCTCTGTAGCCAAGAAAAGGATTCTCCTCTTTTTCAAGGCCCAGATAAGGAATATCTTTGTCACCGCCAATGTCCAATGTACGTATGATAACACTTCTTCCTCCCATTGTCTCAACAGCCTCTTTATAAGCTTCAAACTGCTCTTCCTCAGTAGGCAGATGTGTATTATCCATGAATAAAAATTCAGAACGGAACAGCCCTATACCTTCTCCATCACATTCAACTGCTTTCTTTGCATCCTTAGGTGTACCAATGTTGCAGAAAAGCTCAACCTTTGTTCCATCTGCATTTACTGTTTCTTTGCCGATAAACTTGTTAAGTTCTGCCTGCTTTCTGATATACTCCTCTCGTTTTAACATATATTTTGAAAGGATTTCACCATCCGGATTTATATAAACTACACCCTCATTACCATCAATTATCGCAGTATCCTTGTCATTAACCGCATCAACAATACCGGGAACGGATAGTACCGCCGGTATTTCCAAAGCTCTGGCAAGTATAGCGGAATGCGAAGTCTTACCTCCAACCTCAGTGATTATTCCCGTTACATTCTCTTTGACTATCTGTGAAGTCATAGAGGGAGTAAGATCCTTACAAACGATCACTGTACCCGGAGCAACACTGCTTATATCAACATCTTCAATACCAAGCAGTCTCTTTAAAATGCTGACTTTAACATCCGCGATATCGGAAACCCTTTGGCGCATCATATCATCATCCAACTGCGAAAACATGCCTATAAACATATCACAAACAGCAGTCAGAGCCGATTCCGCGCACTGGCCTGATTCGATCATTTTATCCATCTCACCGGACATTGCAGGATCTGATATCATAACAGCATGCCCGAGAAGTATTTCTGCCTCCTTCTCACCTATGAGCCTTCTAATATCTTCCGCTTTGGCATTAGTATCCTCCACAAATTCATCTATCGCTTTATGAAAACGGGCTTTTTCAGCAAGCGTATCCGTAACCATATTAGCTTCAAATGAAAGATCATGTTCAATTATACGACATATACTTCCAATACCTATGCCTCGTGATGCTGCTATTCCATTCTTCATATAAACCTCCAACTGTATATACCGGTCACCTCACTGCTAAACGCAGAGAAGTGACATGTGTATTATACTATATGATCAATCACCCATTCCGTTTTCAATAAAATCTGAAACCTTAACAAAAGCTTCTTCCTCATCAGCACCTTCACATACAAGTTCAATCTCTGAACCACATTTGATGCATGCACTCATAAGAAACATAATACTTTTGCAGTCATAGCTGTTTCCGTTAAAATTAATCTTCACACTACTCTCGTATGAAGAAGCCATCTGCGAAAGAAGGCTTGCGGGACGCATATGCATTCCCTGTTCATTTTTTACCGTTATACTCTTTGATACCATAATTTTCTCCTTTTTTATTGTTTGGCATCCTTCTTGAGAATTCCCAGTAGCACGCATCCTACTGCCGATCCAACAAGAAGTGATACAAGATACATAAATACGTTACCTACCACCGGAAATACAAAGATTCCACCATGAGGTGCCATGAGAGTACACTTAAATGCCATTGACATAGCACCTGCCACACCAATATTCATTTTAAATATATATCAACGAAACTTTAATGTACGCTTACAAAGTTTCGTAAATATCATTTATGAGCTCTCCCGTTGCAAGATCATCAGAAAATGCGGTAGCGCTTCCGGCAGCAGTTCCCATATTAAGTGCTGTCCGGTAATCCTTTGTTTTCATATAGCCTGCAACAAAACCCGCCACCATAGAATCACCTGCACCAACCGAGTTCTTGACCTTTCCCTTCGGCACACCAACACGAAATCTCTGTCCATCTTCTGTTATAAGCATTGCCCCATCTCCTGCCATTGAAATCAGAACATTTCTTGCCCCCATATCCTGTAATTTCCTTGCATGTTCTTCGATTTCATCATCTGTCTTAAGCACTGTTTTAAACATTTCACCAAGCTCATGATTATTCGGCTTAATGAGAAACGGCTTATATCTTAAGACATTAAGCAAAAGATCCTTAGTTGCATCGACAACAAAAGTAACATTTTTCTTTTCCAGTCTTTCTAAAATAATCTCATATACATTACTTGGTAGAGAATTAGGTATACTTCCCGCAAGAATAAGGATATCCCCTTCCTTTAATGAATCAAGTTTGAGCAATAACTCATTGTATGCCTCCTCGCTGATATGAGGTCCTTGAGCATTGATTTCAGTCTCATCATCAGACTTTATCTTGACATTAATTCTTGAAATCCCTTCATTTAACATAATAAAATCAGCTATTATACCTTTTTCTTTAACGCTTTTGATTATTGCTTCGCCAGTGAATCCGGCCACAAATCCAAGTGCAGTACTCTCTATTCCCAAATTCTTAAGTACCGTCGAAACATTAATACCCTTTCCACCAAAGAAACAAGCTTCAGATACGGATCTGTTTGTCATTCCGATATCAAGTTGCTTATCCATTCTCACTATATAGTCGATTGCAGGATTGAAGGTAACTGTGTAGATCATTTGAATCTCCTTATTAAATGTTTTGTTAATCAATAAATTCTATATACATGCAACTGCCTTAATTATCGTCTGATCCGAATATTTCTTGTCAGGCTCCGTGTCCGTAATAATACAACATTCCTTAATGTCGGAAAAAGTAACTGAGCTTACCACACCAAACTTTGAATGATCGGCAAGAATATATGTAAGAAATGAGTGCTTAATCGCCTCAGTCTTAACTAACGCCTCATCAACATCCGGAGTTGTATAACCTGCCTGAACTGATATTCCATTCGTTCCTATGAATGCTTTAGTAAAATGAAATTTTGAAAGCGACTCAATACATTCCGGACCTATAACCGCTTCCGTTACCGGCTTGATCCTTCCCCCGATTATCATTGTCGGCAACCCTCTCTCAAGCAGTTTTTTCGCATGTACAACACCGTTCGTTATATATTTCGCATTCTTATTGGTAATGTGATCAATAAGATGAAGGGTTGTTGTACCCGCGTCAATATAAACGAAGTCATTGTCTCGTATAAGCGAGGCAGCATACTTAGAGATTATATCCTTCTCCTCTGTGTTGCGGACTGCTTTCTCTGCGACGGACGGTTCATCTGAATTTAAATCCATGAACTTAAGGGAGGTGGCGCCTCCGAAAACCTTATTAATCCTATGTTCCTCATGAAGCGCCAATAAGTCACGTCTTATTGTTGCTGCCGAAGCATCGAGAGCCTCAACCAATTCCTGAACTGTTGCGGTATTATTCTTTTCCAGATATGATACAATCGCATTTCTTCTTTCTTCAGTGAGCATCTCTGATCATCTCCTTTGCAATTCTAACGTAGTATAATCAATATACCACCGCAAATAATCATTGTCAATCATTAATAATCATTTTGCCACAAAAAGATAAACAAAAATGATTATAAATAATCACCGATGTTCAAAAAAAGTCTCTATCCGTTTTTGTAAGACAGATAAAGACCTTTTATTACAATATTCTATTAATCTTATAACCTTACACTATCTGTTACGATAATAGGCAAACATATATTGTTGGTATACTCCATTATAAGGACTGTAAGTGTCGAACGGATATCCATCAACATACTCAGCCTCTAACACCCGTTTAATCCATACATCTATAGGAAATGCATCTAAATGGTGCAGACCAAATAGCAACATACAACTCGCCACCTTCTTGCCTACTCCGTATATATCCATAAGTTTTGATAAGATTTCTTCATCAGTCCCGACAGAAATACTTTCCAGATCAAGTTCACCGCAGGCAACAGCTTCGGCTGTATTTCTGATATATTTATCCCTGTATCCCAGTTTACACTCTGCTAAAGCCTCATCAGACATTGCCACTATTGCTTCAGGACGCGGAAATGTATAATACAATTCTCCTCTACTGTCAATCCGCTTCTCTCCTGCGCGTTCACAGAGTTTTTCAATTGAAGCTTTTATCGCAGGAATATTTCTGTTCTGCGAAATTATGAAGCTGATAAGCGCTTCCCACGGATTCTGTCTTAGTATTCTGATTCCACATTCATGTTCACAGGCCTCATACAGAAAAGAATCGATACCCTCGTCAATTTTTTCTCTGATACTACGATAATCTTCTTCCATGTCAAGATAGACACTCCATATATCCTTATATTCTTCCTCTGTACAGTCAAGTTTATAGTTACCCTCGTCATCAACCTTCCAGATACAAAGACAATGTTCTTCATGAATCACGCGATATCCTTCTTCCTCAATTGGCTGCCATCTGAAACATTGTCCACTGTCAGCAATCCTTTTCAGGTCAAAATCATCTGTAATCTTAATTGTTATCATTAAGTATAATCCTCACATCATCCCGATAAGTATATCAACTCAAAAAGAAACCTTTTATAAATATCTCTATACCGATAGCAATAAGAATTATTCCTCCAAGAATCGATGCTTTTCTCGCAAGTTTCATACCGACCTTTATACCTATTCTTAATCCTATCTCACAGATTATAAACGTTACTATACCGATAATAGATGAACACAAAAATGCTCTATACAACTTGTAATCAGCGATAGTAAATCCCACAGAAAGAGCATCTATAGATGTTGCAATTCCCTGTATTATAATATCCCTGTTGCTAAGACCTGCATCCCGGCTATCATCCTCCTGCTCCGAATCATCTTTGCCAGTTACTGCTTCATATATCATCTTTCCACCGATATAAGACAGTAAAACCAATGCTATCCAAGGTATCCAAACCTGAAAGCCTGCAAACGATTCAAAGAGAAAATGGACAAATCCCCAGCCAATCATCGGCATTACTAACTGAAAGCCGGCAAAAACACCGGCTATCTTCATTTTTTCCTGACCATCCATAGCCGGATTATGAATACCGTTAGCTATTGATACGGAAAATGCATCCATTGCAAGACCAACTCCAAGCAACAGACTGTTCATCAAAAAAACGTAAATTACCACTTTTATCTTACCTGTCCATTACTTAAGAAATCCATTGATTATCTGTTCTTCAGCTTCAGCCTCGGTAAGTCCCAAAGACATGAGCTTTATAAGCTGCTCTCCGGCAATCTTTCCTATAGCTGCCTCATGGAAAAGTTCCGCATCTACATCATTAGCCTCTAATCCCGGAACGGCAAGAATACGTCCGTTATCCATGATAATGGAATCACACTCTGTATGACCATGGCAGGCTTTATTACCTACAATCTTAGCTTCGAATTTCTGATAGGAATTGTCTCTTGCCACAGATCTTGATACAACATCTGCACTTGCTCCTTCACCATCAATAACAATATCATAAAGGCTAATTGCTCTTTGATCTCCATGTGTCATAAGACGCTCTCTGACTAACAGCTTTGCTCCTGCTTTAAGATTAGCTGTTGTAGTTCTTTCAGTATCATCAACACCTTTAATCTGAACCATTTCAAGTTCGGCATAACTGCCCTCGTCCATATATATCTCTGTGCCAGGATTAAGTATTCTTTTTCCTTTTCCGTTTCCCGAACCATAATGTTTTTCTACATATTTGACAGATGCATTCTTCTCAATAAAGAATCTATGAATTCCATCATGCTCAGAATCATCCGGTCCACAGTTATCAATACCACATCCTGCAACGATAACAACATCAGAACCCTCACCTATATGGAAATCGTTATAAACAAGTTCTTTGAGTCCACTTTTAGTCATAACCACCGGAATGTGAACACTCTCATTTTTAGTTCCCGGCTTAATATATATATCAAGTCCGCTTGCGTTTTCTTTAGGCACAATCTCAATATTTGCTGTTGATACACGTCCGGCAGATTCACCATTGGAACGTATATTATATGCTCCCTCCGGTACTGAATGAAGATCAGCCACTTCTGAAAGTAATCTAAGTTGTATCTCATCAAATTTCATCATTTCACATCACCATCCTTACAAACAACCACTCCATTGCGACACTCTTTGACTGCACTTGATGTTCCCATAAGTTCAGGAAGAACCTCCTCCTTAGTACCCTGTTTAACAAGTTGTCCGTTTTGTAAAACAATTATCTCGTCAGCAATATTAAGTATCCTCTCCTGATGTGAAATGATAAGAATCGAACTGTCACTGATATTCTTTCTCATACCTTCAAATACTTCAATAAGATTCTGGAAAGACCATAAATCAATTCCCGCCTCAGGTTCGTCAAAGACCGATAAAGTCGAACCTTTTGCCAGCACTGTAGCTATCTCTATACGCTTAAGTTCTCCTCCGGAAAGACTCGCATCAACCTCCCTGTCAATATAGTCCCTTGCGCAGAGTCCCACTGCCGAAAGATGCTCACACGCATCTGCCGCAGTAAGCTTCTTTCCCGCTGCAATTCTGATAAGATCATGTACGGTAATTCCCTTGAATCTAACCGGCTGTTGAAACGCATATCCAAGCCCAAGCTTTGCTCTCTCAGTAATACTCTTATCAGTAATATCTTCACCATTTAATAGTATACTACCCGAATCCGGAATTCTGATACCGGCTATTAATTTTGCAAGAGTAGACTTACCTCCACCGTTAGGTCCGGTAATCACTACTAATTTATTATCAGGAATCACAAGACTAACATCCTGTATTATGTCTATTGTTTGTTTATCTTCCGTTACGCCAAAAGACACATTCTTTAGTTCTAGCATTTTTAAGATTCCTCCTTAATACATAATTATTTAATCCGCACAATTATACTACGTTTTTTGACATTATTCAATGATATACGATGATATACGATTATCTACTGAAGTATTTCAACATCCGTTGCATATATGACCTCGCAAGAACCATCTCCTGTATCTGTTCGTTCCGTACTTGAATTCCACCAGAAATTCGTTCCGTCCGATTTACTGGCACTTATATTTACTAGGTATCCCTTGATTCTGATATAGTCTCCTGCATCAATCGACTTTATAATTTTTTTGACAGCTTCATCTGCCGGTATTAAATGATTGTTGGCAGAATGGCAGTTCACGCCATCCTCTCCTCCCACCACATTGATTTCCTCATACGTCCTGGTTTCCCAGTAATACCATCTGTTAGACTGCCTCCAGTGAAAATCTATTCTGTCATTAAACTCCGCAACCGGCCCCCAGGCCAGCGCAAGATCTTTCGGTGCAAGCTTACCTCCAATGTCATAAGCGCTGTAATCATGCGTGCTCACAACCAGCGCACTTATGTCATACGAATATTTATAATCAATCTTCACATCATATCCATCCAACTCAAATGAAGTACCGCCCGAAGCTTCTTTCTGCACCGGGTCAGGAATTCCCGCAACTGCCCTATTACCGCTATTTGAAACAGCTCCACATCCTGTAGTACCAAGCATCATTATAGTAGCTATTATTATAATAAATGATTTCTTTATTTTTTTCATATTATCCCAGTATCTCCTCTAATACATTTACCATAGTATTAACATCTATAGGCTTTGCTATATCCGAGACGGATTCATTCTCTCTATCTTCGAAAATGTATAGAAAAACCAGACAATTTTATATGCGAAACCCATTAAAAAAACAATACAAAAATTATATCATACAATAATAAGCTTTTCCATAAACAGTTAATCTATAAGCTCCTTATGCATACGGCGGAAGAATGTTTATCTTGCCTTTTATATTCAATTGAATTATTATTTAATTGATTATTCATTTTACACAAAATTGTTATTATAAACAATCAGATTCTTAGATTCCAGTTGGAGGTATAACATTATGAATCAGAACAAAAATAATATTTCAAATTTAGCAAATGATGACCAGAAAAAAAATGCTTCGATTTTAGTAATAGCTTTTATTGCATGTTGTATATTTCCCGTACTTTTTATTATACTTCCAATTGTTGCTGTAGTCTATGCAGCATCTAAGAAAAAAAATGACGCCTACTCCGAGAACCACACGACTGATGTCCATGGCTCCGGAGAAGGCGTTCGTGAGGAGATCCTCGCACACGAGAAACCTGTTGATTACAGTAAATCTACCTATGAAATATACGAAGAATTACTCAATAAAAAGACTGATTACAGTGGCGTCAACAAAGATCTTCTATAATTTTTCCATAGATGATATCTCTGAGTTTAAGCTTCTATTATCCTACTTTTGATCAACTGTCACATCTCCAATATCTGTTTTTATTGTAAACTTTCTGATATTATCAGTATTACTTTCAAGAACAGCATCTTCAGTGTAGTGCTTACTTTCATCTCTACCGTTAACACTTATATCTCCTATATCAGTAGAGAAATCTGTCTCATAGAGACCAACATCAGGACAGCCCTCTACTTCAACATCTCCTGTATTATTTAAAATACTCATATTTCCTTCCGATGTTGCGAAGTCGCAGTCGGTGAGCTTGATATCTCCTGTATCGTTGTCTATCTTACAATCTCCCAAAGAGCAATCAATAAGCTTAACATCCCCTGTATCATTGTCTATATCTGTTTTATCAGATTTACAGTCATTAAGCTTAATATCTCCTGTATCAGCATTAAGTGTAAATTGATCACATTCAACACCATTAATCTTAACATCTCCTGTATTGTTACTTATCTTAAATTCTTTATAATTTACACCTGTAGGCACCGTCAAAAGCATCTTGCATCTTATATTTTTGAAATCACTGAAATTAAACTTCTTATTATTCTTCTGTCTAATAACAAGAGTCCCATTCTCAACATCAATTTCCGGGACGTACCTTTCCTTACTACACTCATAGTATGCAGACGCCTCAGAACCCTCTACAACTTCAATATCCATAACATTAAGATTAATATCTACATTACCAAAGTCTTCAAGTGAAACGCTTTTTGATATCTTTGCCGAATTACTTTCCATTCCCCAAGGGAATCCCCAGCCGATATTAAAATCTCCAAAGCGAATAATGGTACCTGCTATAACGCAAAATATAGTTACGATTGAAATAATTACAATATACACTGTTTTCTTCATAGTCTTATCCCTTTCTAATCAAATTCTCTTCATCAAAATAGATTTAAGTGCACCGTGAAGTACTCCTGCAATCGGCCAGATAATCCAAGATATATGCCAATCAAATGTTATAAAACTCCAACAAAGATAAATACAAGTAATACTCGGCCAATATACGTCCATAATAGTCTCCGCAGCAGGTGAAATATAAACCCTACCGTCATTTTCATCATCAACATAAGTATACACATTTCCTGAACCTCCATTTGTTCCATTCTCAGAATCCTTACCACCGATAGCTACCTTTCTTCTAAGAGTCGCCTTGATAAGCTTTTCAAATCTCCCCTTAGAATTAGCAGCATATACTATCAACATAACGCCTATAGCAACAACAACAAACATGAACGAACCGCCAAGATCCTCTAAGTCAATGCTGCTTTTTATTACGTTATTCAACCCATCCATAAATGCAACAGGCACAACTGATATTATGCAAAGTGCAACACCAATAGACATTAAAATAGCATACTTGGGAATAAAGGCATTCTCCTCTTCCTTCACATAGTCTGCTGTTGCAACACTCATGGAGCAGGCTTCCTTCTCAATAAACTCCCACTTCTTCATAACCACCGACGAATAAATGAATAAGATTACTGCTATCGCTACCATTACAAACATACTTGACATGCAGATTCCCTCACTAAAATGGCTCCATACACCTTTACCCATATACTCTTCTATAGCCTCACTTGCCATAGGTGGCACTATTGAAAGAATACAAATGGCTACTCCTATAGCAATCTGCCATGCCTGTTTTTTGGCTACAGTCAAAAATTCTTTGACCTCATCAAGGCTTATCTCTCTTTTCTCTACATTATCTGCCGACTCAACAATCTCCTCTATTCCAAGTTCGTCTGCTATCTCATCGAGATTACCAAACTCCGAGATTACTGTTCCAACAGCAGCATTATCACTCATACCCTCAGAAATAAGCTCATTATATTTGTCTTCCATCATCTGCCACAGCTCATCCTTCGCTTTCTTGACCTGAGGCGTATTCGGAAGATTTGCGAACATATTCTCCAAATAATTTTTAATAGTTTCCATATCGTCTAGTCTCCCTTCAATAAATTACGAAATTAATATCACCACATTAAATATCATCTCTTATAAAATTCTCTATTACATCCTTTGTCAAATGCCATTCCGAACATTTTTCTTTGTAGTACTGTCTTCCTGCATCTGTTATACGGTAATATGTTCTTCTCTTCCCTCCGTTCTCATCCGACGAAAATGATTCAACATATCCGTTCTTCTCCATTCTTGTAAATGCAGAATAAAGTGTTGTCTCCTTGATTATATACTTCTCTTCAGACAGACTCTTAATCTGTTTGGATATCTCGTAACCGTATGAAGGTTGTTCCCAAAGGAGATATAGTATCATTGTGTCATTATATCCACGTATTACATCACTGCTTATATTACTCATATATTATCTGCCTCCTTTCTAATATTCCATTAACTAATCATTAAAATGGTTAAAACACTGTTTTCCTTTCGTTTCTTTAATCATGTCATCATATTATATCTATCGTAGTACGACTGTCGTTACTATGATAGACGTTGTTACGTCTGTCGTACTATGACTGTCGTAGTAAATGTAACACATTATATTTTTAATGTCAATAGCTTTTTCAAAATAGTTTTTAAAACGAGTTTCTAATAAACTAAAAAGGTGTCATGAGTATAAACTCACAACACCTCTTCGTAATATCATTATTTATAACTATTGTTAATCAGTTGTTATCTTATCGCATCCTTCATGCTCTTTACATACTCTCCAACATGAGAAGGTGCATCCTTACCATACTGAGCTATAAGCTTGACAATAGCGGAACCGACTATTGCACCGTCAGAGATATCTGCCATCTTCTTTGCCTGCTCGGGTGTAGAAATACCAAATCCTATTGCACACGGAACATCAGTATTTTCCCTTACCATTTTGACAATAGAATTAAGATCGGTATTAATCTCGCTTCTAACACCTGTGACACCAAGACTTGAGACAATATAGATAAATCCTTCCGCCTCTTTTGCTATCATAGCTATCCTGTTTTCTGAAGTAGGGGCTATCAAGGACACAAGGTCGATTTCATACTCATGACAGACCGGAAGAAACTCTTCCTTCTCCTCAAAAGGAAGGTCAGGTATAATAATTCCTGCAATATCTGTTTCTTTACACTTTCTGATAAATCTTTCCGTTCCGTACGAAAATACAACATTGGCGTATGTCATAAATACCAGCGGTATCTTCACATCTTCTTTCAACTCATTGACCAAATCAAACACCTTATCTGTAGTAGTTCCGGCTGACAAAGCCCTTAAGTTAGCTCCCTGAATAACCGGTCCCTCCGCAGTCGGATCAGAGAATGGGATTCCGAGCTCTATGATATCGGCACCATTTTCTGCCGCCGCCTTAACGATCTTCTTTGTAGTCTCTAAATCCGGATCACCACAGGTTACAAATGCAATAAATGCCTTACCATTTTCAAATGCTTTCTTAATGCTACTCATGAATATCCTCCCCTCTGTAGCGGGCGATTGCCGCACAATCCTTATCTCCTCTACCGGAAATGGTTATTACCATTATTTTATCTTTGTCAAGTTGCGGAGCAAGCTTCATTGCATGAGCAACTGCATGAGATGATTCTATAGCCGGAATAATTCCCTCTGTTTTTGCAAGATATTCAAATGCATTAACAGCCTCCTCATCCGTAACAGGAACATACTCTGCTCTTCCAATATCATGAAGGTGGGCATGTTCAGGACCTACTCCCGGATAATCAAGACCTGCTGATATAGAATATACAGGTGCAATCTGACCGTATTCATCCTGACAGAAATATGATTTCATACCATGGAAAATGCCAAGCTTACCTGTAGCAATGGTAGCAGCCGTCTCAAAGGTATCAATTCCTCTTCCGGCTGCTTCACAACCTATAAGTCTTACATCTTTGTCCTCTATAAAATGATAGAAACTTCCTATGGCATTAGAACCGCCACCTACACAGGCAACAACCGCATCAGGAAGTCTGCCTTCTTTTTCAAGCATCTGTTCCTTAATTTCTTTGGATATTACCGCCTGAAAATCTCTTACTATAGTAGGAAAAGGATGTGGTCCCATAACCGAACCAAGACAGTAATGCGTATCTGCAATTCTTGAAGTCCATTCTCTCATTGCCTCTGAAACAGCATCCTTAAGTGTTGCCGTTCCCGTTGTAACAGGAATAACCTCTGCACCTAACAATCTCATTCTATACACATTAAGAGCCTGTCTCTTAGTATCCTCTTCACCCATGAAAACAACACATTCCATTCCCATTAAAGCTGCCGCAGTTGCTGTTGCCACTCCGTGCTGACCTGCGCCTGTCTCAGCTATAAGTCTGGTTTTTCCCATTTTCTTTGCAAGTAACGCCTGACCCAAAACGTTATTGATCTTATGTGCACCAGTGTGATTTAAGTCCTCACGCTTTAAATATATCTTTGCGCCTCCAAGATCCTCTGTCATCTTCTTTGCATAATATAGTCTTGAAGGTCTGCCGGCATATTCATTAAATAATGTTGAAAGTTCTCTGTTAAACTCCTCATCATTTTTATAATGCTCATAAGCTTCTTCCAATTCAATTACCGCATTCATTAACGTCTCCGGTATATACTGTCCTCCATGTATACCGAACCTGCCCTGCTTATTTGTCATAGTTTTATTCCTTTCTTTGATGTTATCTATATCTCATACTATCAACCAATTACTTACGAACTAATCATCATGTCATTTGTTCTACACTAAACTAATGTATTATCTCCGGCATCCCTTACAAGAGTCAGGAAGTCTCTCATCTTTTCGCAGTCTTTCTTTCCTTCCGTCTCTATTCCCGAGCTTACATCAACAGCAAAAGGTTTAAGTGTTTTAACCGCTTCCTCAACGTTGTCCGGATCTAATCCTCCCGCAAGGAAATAAGGTCTGTTCATTCCTTTGATGAGTTTCCAGTCAAAAGATTTTCCCTCTCCCATTCCTGCATCTAAAAGAACAAAATCCGCAATATTTTCATTAGCTCTCAAAATATCTTCTTCCGACTTTATCTTAAAAGCTTTAATCACCGGTTTTCCTGTCAGCTTTTTTATTCTCTTAATATAATCGTCATTCTCTTTTCCATGAAGCTGTATAACATCTATTATACCTTCGTCTGATAAATACGTTATATTCTCAATATCCTCATCAACAAACACACCTACCACTTTTATATCTTCATGCAATAATGACTTAAGCCTTTTTGCATCAATCGGTGTAATATTTCTTTTGCTCTTTTCCCAAAAGACAAAGCCTATATATTCAGGTCTCAGCTCATTAACCGTTTCAATATCCTCAACTCTTGTCAATCCACAAAATTTAACCTTGGTCAACATTTATCTGTTCTCCATATACAACATCTATGCTCTAAGTTCATCAAGCTTAGCCTTCTTATCATCAGCTCTCATAAGTGTCTCTCCTATAAGAACTGCATCAGCACCTATTTTTCGCAATCTTTTTATATCTTCATTACAGGTAACTCCGCTTTCCGAGATATACAGAACATTATTCGGTATAAGTTCTCTTAGTCGCAGACTGTTATCAATATCAACCGAAAAATCTTTAAGGTTACGATTATTAACTCCAATCAGTCTTGCACCTGCATCAACTGCCATTTTCACTTCCTGTTCATCATGAGCCTCAACCAAAGCAGACATTCCAAGCTCATCACATATTCCTATGTATTTCTCAATATTATCCGCAGTTAATATTGAACAAATAAGAAGCACTGCCGATGCACCCAAAACCTTTGCCTGATATATCATGTACTCATCAACCGTAAAATCTTTTCTGATACATGGGATTGAAACATTTTCTGCAATCTGCTTTAGATAGTCATTGCTTCCCAGAAACCATTTAGGTTCGGTAAGAACCGAAATACAATCAGCTCCTGCTCGTTCGTAATCCTTAGCAATTTCGAGATATGGAAAATCATCAGCTATAATTCCTTTCGAGGGAGATGCTTTTTTACATTCACAGATAAATGATATGTCAGCCTTTTTCAATGCATTTTCAAACTCAAATTGTCCCTTTTTCAAATCCATAGCCTGTGCTTTGATATCTGCTAAAGAAACAACTTGCTTAGACGCTTCTACTCTCTCTCTTGCATAAGCTGCCAACTCATCAAGAATTGTCATTTCACTACCTCCTAGCGGTTACTTACCTCAATAAACTTATTAAGAGTTTCCATTGCTTTACCTGAATCAATTATCTTTGCTGCAAGCTCAACTCCTTCCTTAAAGCTGTCTGCTTTACCACCTATATAAAGGGATGCGCCTGCATTGAGAAGTACTGCATTTCTCTTATGTCCTTTTTCTCCATTTAATATTCTTCTGGTTATTTCAGCATTTTCCTGTGGTGTTCCACCTTTTAAATCCTCTTTTGAACATCTTTCAAATCCAAAGTCTTCAGGTTTGATAACCATTGTTCTGTACCATCCGTCTTTGATTTCGCTGATAGTAGTCGGCGCGCTCATTGATATTTCATCTAATTTATCCTGTCCATATACCACCATTCCACGCTTAACACCGAGACTGATCAAAACTCGTGTAAGCGGTTCTACAAGATACTCATCATATACACCCAAAAGCTGCATAGAAGGGCTTGCCGGATTGGTAAGTGGACCTAAAATATTAAATACAGTTCTAAATCCCAATTCCTTTCTTATTGCTCCTACATACTTCATTGAAGTGTGATATTTCTGTGCAAAAAAGAAGCACATTCCGACTTCATTCAATAGTTCAACACATTTCTCCGGAGTCAAATCTATATTAACTCCAAGTGCCTCAAGGCAATCAGCTGTACCACAAAGTGATGATGCTGCTCTGTTACCATGCTTTGCAACCTTCATTCCACCAGCTGCAGCAACAAGTCCTGAAGTTGTAGAAATGTTAAAGCTTCCGGCATTGTCTCCACCCGTACCTACAATTTCAAAAACATCCATTCCTGTCTCTACCTTAGTTGCATGATCTCTCATAGCAGCCGCACATCCTGCAATTTCATCAGTTGTCTCTGCCTTAGCACTTTTAGTAGAAAGTGCCGCAAGGAAAGCTGCATTTTGAGTAGGAGTTGTCTCTCCGTTCATAATCTCATTCATTACAGCATAGGCTTCGTCATAGTTCAAATCCTCTTTGTTAACAATTTTTACAATAGCTTCTTTGATCATAATAATATACTCCTCTCAAAATAATTTCTGGTTAGGTACTTGTCATGCGCACCTCGGTTTCGCTTCGATAAAATAAGAAAAGCCCTTGACAGATATCACTATCTGTCAAGGGCGAAAATTCAAAATCCGCGGTGCCACCTTGATTCACGACAACTCGTGCGCTTAGCAGAATACTAACATATTCCCGGCAAATAACGTCTGCCTGCAACGTCACAGAATACTCCGGATATTCTCCGTTTGACTGTGCCCTCAGCGGTCCATTTGACAACTTGTTTCTCACCTGTTCTCAGCTACTCAGGCTCTCTGTAAAGGCATCATTGCCGTTATCTCCGCTTCAACGGTTTATCGCTATTCAGATGGTAGAATTATATCATCGCTATATTTATGTGTCAAGCGTTTTTTATATCATATATTAATTAATTACAAAAATATCCTATTACCCTCTCAATGTTCTTACTTCAAAAAAAGAAAACCAAAAGAATCATATCTTCTGGTTTCCCTATTATAACTATGCATCACACCTGCTTGTAGTACGATAAGAAGTCTCCTAGTTTCTGCATCGCATCCTCGAGCACTTCAATTCTCGGAAGATATACAACGCGGAAATGATCCGGCTCTCCCCAGTTAAAGCCCTTTCCGTTGATCAGCAGAAGCTTCTTATCTCTTAAAAGATCAAGTGCGAATTTCTCATCATCTGTAATATTGAACTTCTTAACATCAATCTTCGGGAATATATAAAATGCAGCCTTCGGTTTCACTGCTGATATTCCCGGTATATCATTTAATGCCTTGTACACATATTCTCGCTGTTCATATATTCTTCCACCCGGAACAATATAGTCTTTAACACTCTGATAACCCCAAAGTGCAGTCTGAACGATTGACTGAGCAGGAACATTAGAACAAAGTCTCATATTAGAAAGCATGTTGATACCTTCTATGTAATCTCTTGCAACATTCTTATTACCGCTAAGTATCATCCATCCAATTCTAAAACCAGCAATCATATGAGATTTTGAAAGACCGCTATATGTTACACAGAAAAGATCAGGAGCCAGTGATGCAATCGATACATGCTCCTCATCATCCATAACTAATCTGTCATATATCTCATCAGAGAATATCATCAACTGATTTTCTCTCGCAATTTGAACTATCTGCGATAATATCTCCTTAGGATATAATGCACCTGTAGGATTATTAGGATTGATAATTACTATCGCCTTGGTTCTTGGCGAAACTTTTTTTCTCATATCCTCAATGTCAGGATTCCATTCAGACTGTTCGTCACATATATAGTGAACCGCTTTTCCTCCTGCAAGTGTAACACACGCAGTCCAAAGCGGATAATCAGGAGAAGGCACAAGAACCTCATCTCCGTCATCAAGAAGTGCCGACATTGAAAGATTGATAAGTTCACTTACACCATTACCGGTATATATGTCATCCATTGTAACATTAGGAATATTCTTGATCTGTGCATACTGCATTATCGCTTTTCTTGCCGAGAATAAACCTCTTGAATCCGAATAACCCTCGCAATCGGTAAGCTGCCTTCTCATATCGTAAATGACTTCGTCCGGAGTACGGAATCCAAATGGTGCCGGATTACCGATGTTCAATTTCAGAACCTGCATTCCCTCATTCTCCATTCTTGCCGCCTCTTCAACAACCGGTCCTCTGACATCATATAAAACATTATCAAGCTTTGTAGACTTTTTGAAACTTCTCATACTATCACCTTTTCCTTTCTCATTCGAAATTGAAATATTCTTATTTGCCATATCTGTAATTGAACTTTTTACATCTATTTCTCTCATTTTCTCACTTGCCAAATTTGAACTTTCTAAATCAGACAGCTTTTCCTGAGCAGATTCGTCTTTTCCAATCAGCCATTCAGGAGCAGAATCCAAAGCATCCGCAAGAAATGCAAGAATCTCTTTTCTTGGCACCGTCTTTCCCGATACATACTGACTTATATGACTTTTCCCAAGTTTAATCCCTTTTTCTTCAGCCATATGCACAAGTTCAATTTGTTTGATATTCTTTTCTTTCATTAACATCTTTAATCTCGTTGAAAATATCGTATTCTCCATACACACATGCCTTTCTGATATAATCTGTATTCATCTGTCTGAACAATTATACATGTTCAATTATTTAACACTTATATCCGAGATTATACACCTACGCCTCAAAAAGTTCAATATCATATCCCAAAAAAGTTCAAAATGGAATTTATAAGTTCAATTTTATATTTCTTTTTTGAAGTATTGTACAAATATGTGTATTTACCATCAACCTTATTTTCAGCATTTCAGATGAATCGACTTCTACTCTACAAGGTGCTCATCCTGTGTAGCGTTTTTATATAATAAAAAACTCTCCGTACATATCAAACTACGCACGGAAAGTTTTATCATTTATTACCTCTTAAAATCTGAAGTCCCTCTTATTTCCATCTCTTATCTGCTTAAGATTGTCGAGAGCAATCTGTCTGGTCTTCTCATTAGGAACATTCATTATCTCTTTTTCTATCAATTTCTCACCCAGTCTCTTGGTCTCAGGACTTGCATAATCTGACAGATATTCCTGCAATGTCATCAATGCATTCGGATGACAACAGTTTTGAATCTGTCCAATTTTACAAAGCGACATAAATCTGTCTCCGGTTCTTCCTTCGCGATAACAAGCCGTACAAAAAGACGGAATATATCCGGACTTCATAAGCCAGTATACAACCTCGTCCAAAGATCTCTGATCTGATACGTCAAACTGTTCAGTATCATGAGGTCTCTCATCAGGTGTATATCCTGCATATCCTCCAACCGACGTTCTTGAACCTCCCGATATCTGCGAAACGCCCAGACCCAAAACTTTCTCACGACAGGTTTCATTTTCTCTGGTTGAAATAATCATTCCCGTATACGGCACCGCAATTCGGATACACGCAATTATCTTTGCAAACGTATCGTCATCTATTCCGTTATCAAATACACCCGGATCAATATCTGCAGCACGCTTGACTCTCGGTACACTTATCGTATGCGGACCGACTCCATGCACTGCCTCAAGATGTTCGGCATGCATCAGTATTCCGGCAAACTCATATCTGTACATCTCAAGTCCAAACAAAACTCCCAATCCAACATCATCTATGCCTCCATCCATTGCACGATCCATCGCCTCAGTGTGATATGCATAATCATGCTTAGGTCCTGCCGGATGAAGCTTTTCATAGCTTTCTTTATGATAAGTCTCCTGAAACAGAATATATGTGCCAATCTCCGCTTCCTTTAACTTTCTGTAATTCTCGACAGTAGTAGCGGCGATATTAACATTGACACGTCTTATTGCACCATTCTTGTGCTTAATAGAGTATATAGTCTTTACAGAGTCAAGCACATAATCAATCGGATTATTAACAGGATCCTCTCCACATTCAATCGCAAGACGTTTGTGTCCCATATCCTGAAGAGCAATAACCTCTTGCTTTATCTCTTCCCGGGTCAGTTTCTTCCTCGGTATCTCTTTGTTCTTTAAATGATAAGGACAATATACACATTGATTCACACAATAATTAGAAAGATATAAAGGTGCAAACATAACAATTCTGTCACCATAGAAAGCTTCCTTTATCTTTCTTGCAAGCGCATATATCTTCTCTATGATCACCGGGTCTTCACAGGCTAACAATACACTTGCTTCGCGATGTGTAAGTCCTGAACACTCAACACCTCTTGCAGTTTTCTTAGGTTCTGCCTTTTTGAGAAGCTCTTCAATCAGCTCTATATTATTCTTATTCTTATCTGCATATTCTAACGTCTCTAATATCTCTTCATGATCAATAAATTCTTCTGCCTTAAGTGATTTGACGTCATACATTTGTACATTCTCCTATCTGTTTATATTTTAATTAGTTATTATCTAAACCTCACTGAGTAAATTCAGTACATTCACTATGTCTGCATCGATACAGACAGATCTGTCCGCTATATCCTTCGGACAATAAGCCTCACCATAATTGATACAAGCATACATTGCATTCTCATTTTCCTGTGTCATATTCCAGAAGGGATATTTAATGATAGCAGGAGTTTTACTTCCGACACCAAGTTCTAAAAACAACACCTTCTTATCCTTATAACTGTCAAGAAACTCCTCATAATTCTCTGCTGCTTCACCGTAGTTTTCATCCTCAACAAAGGTATTATCAGACCTCATATTCATAGACATAGGCTCTCCGCACACAGGACAATACGGAACAAGTTCCGATGGAACTTCCATGAATAACTTAGTAAAATCCGTCTTTCCATCTTCATTTTCCGGTGCAAGCAATTTCCCATCATTACCAATTGAAAACCCCTGTGCCAGTAACATTTTCACAACCCTCTCTTTATTGTCATAGGTTCTCTTATGACACGGTTCGCTGCACTGCCACATTCCAAAATCTCCCTGGGAGTGAAATATTCTTCTCTTGGCAAACCCGGCTTTTCTGAATTGATGATCCACATTAGTTGTGAGAATGAAATAATCCTTCTTCGGCTGACTGGCCACGTCACCTTCGCTCCGTCCGTCAACCAAATTATAAATCATGTCATAAACAGCTTTTGAAGGTTTCATATATCTGTTAACATATATGTATCTGCTCCAAAAAGCCCATTTCTCTTCCGTAGTCTTATATGGATAAAAGCCACCGGAGTACATATCATTAAACCCATATTTATCTGAGAAATCACCAAAATACCGTTCAAATCTCTCTCCGGAATATACAAATCCAGACGAAAAAGAAAGACCTATTCCAGCTCCTATAACAATCGCATCGGCATTGTTAATATAGTCTTTCAGTTTCAAGATATTTTCTTCGAGATTATTGTTGCCAACTGCCATTTTTTCTTTGAATTCTCCCATAACAATCACCCCACCCTTATCCATCTTGTGACAATAAATGTTTCCTTCTTCATTTTAATTCATTATCTCCTAATTTGCAAGAAATAATAGTGTTGTGCAAAACCAGTCACATCCATGTATTGTAAACAATAACTGCAATATGTGAAAAAGAAAATCTGTGTCTGCAATACACAGACACAGATTAATAATTCCACTATAAAATTAAGTTATGACTTATCAATTATTTGATAGTTTTAATCCATCCTTCAGGTGCCTCGATACGACCCATCTGAATACCTGTAAGTGTATCATAAAGCTTCTTGGTAACAGGTCCCATCTCCTCCATACCTGCCGGGAAGCAAATCTCTTTACCATGGTCAACAACCTTTCCAACCGGAGAGATAACTGCTGCTGTTCCGCAAAGACCACACTCTGAGAAATCCTTCAACTCATCAAAGAATACTTCTCTGTGCTCTACTGTAAGTCCAAGATACTTCTCGGCAACAACCATAAGTGAACGACGTGTGATTGAAGGAAGAATACTGTTTGACTTAGGTGTTATAAGTTTCTTGCCATCAGCGCTAATGAAGATGAAGTTAGCTCCACCTGTCTCTTCAACCTTAGTACGTGTTGCTGCATCGAGATACATATTCTCATCATATCCCTGATTATGAGCATCAACGATTGCATGTAAACTCATTGCATAATTAAGACCGGCCTTGATATCACCTGTACCGTGTGGGGCTGCTCTGTCAACATCAGATACTCTGATTGTAATTGGCTTAGCACCACCCTTAAAGTATGGGCCAACAGGTGTACAGAAAATTCTGAACTGATACTCTTCTGCAGGCTTAACTCCGATTACCGGATTAATACCGAACATATATGGTCTTAAATATAATGTTGCTCCTGAGCCGTAAGGTGGAACATAATCAATATTTGCCTCAACAGTCTTAACAACCGCCTCTACAAATTTGTCTTCAGGAAATGTCGGCATTTCAAGTCTCTTACAAGAATCAACAAGTCTTGCCGCATTTAAGTCAGGGCGGAAGCAGACAACATGTCCATCCTCTGTTGTATATGCCTTAAGTCCTTCAAATACTGTCTGTGCATACTGAAGTACACAGGCGCACTCGCTCATTGTAATCATAGGATCATCAATCAAAGCGCCTTCATCCCATGCACCATTCTTGTAATTAGCTACAAATCTCTTGTCTGTTTGCACATAGCCAAAACCAAGATTTGACCAATCGATATTCTTACTCATTTCAAAAACTTCCTTTCCCCGGCTGTTTCGCAACATATGTATTATGCATTTGTTGTTGTGCCTAAATGTATAAATAATCATAATCATTGTAACAAACGGTAATCTATGAAGTTACCCGTTTATCGCAATTAACATGAAATAAATTCTACCACTCACGGTTAAAATTCGCAAGAGCAAATTATTCAACAAAAAAATCGACAGTCAAATTACCTTCATCATCTAAGCGGTTGCAATTTACATTTTCTCTTAGCCTCACATTTAAGCTCAGGCAACAATATCTTATAAAATGCAATCATATTTATCAATAATGCACCAATCCAGGCACCGGCCTCAGCATATGCTGCGGCCCTAAAGCCCATGCGGTTCATAAATAATGCAATTACCAAAACTCTCATGATCATTTCCAAAATTCCGGACAGCATAGGCATCAAAGGTTTGCCCATGCCCTGCACCCCGCTTCTGAAAACAAACAGGCAATCAACATTTACAAGCATCAATCCACATACAGGGAGATATTGTCCTGCAAGACTTATAGGCTTTTCACCTTCAAGCAATATCTGTGCAAGCTGTGTAGGTAAAAAGAACATTATTGAACCTAATACCACATATGAAGCTATTGCAATAGTAAGACATACCTTAAGTCCTTTGTTGATTCTGTCATATTTTCCCGCACCATAATTCTGACTTGTATATGCACTCATCGCATTTCCCGCCGTACCAGCCGGATTCATAAACAGATTGATATATTTACTGCAAGCGGAATAAGCAGATGTATAATCCACACCAAATCCATTTACAAAATACTGTACAACCATGCATCCGACAGCTGTTATAGAGTTCATAAACGCCATCGGAACACCGTTCTTCATAAGAGTTAAATATACACTCTTCTCATTGATAAAATGCTTCCTCTCAAGCTTTATGTAATCGATAGTCACAAGCTTACTGATACACACTATAGCAGACACTATCTGTGAAAACACTGTCGCAATAGCAGCTCCTTCAACACCAGTATGTAACACAAATATCAGTAAGGAATCCAGCATAAGGTTAATAACCGACGAAATGATTATCGCCTTAAGAGGTGTCCTGCTGTCTCCCAAAGACCTTAAAATACACGCACTGACATTATATGTAATTGAACAAATCAGCCCGCCAAAAACTATATATCCATATTTGAGACTATCCTTCATGATAATCTCATCTGTTCTCAATAATCGCAAGGCATCAGGCAGAAATACAACACTGACCGCAGTTAAAATACACGCGATTAATAATGCCAGTTCAATAGTTCCAGCAATATTTCGCTTTAGATCTTCATACTTCTTTGCACCAAATCTCTGGGCTATAATAATTCCAAAACCATTTGAAATTCCCATTGAAAATCCTACTATCAGAAAGAATAATGAACCCATGTTTCCGACTGCGGCAAGAGCATGATCTCCAAGTCCTTTTCCAACTATAAGAGTATCAGCAAAGTTATATAATTGTTGAAGCATATTGGTAAGTAACAAGGGCCAGTAAAACATCATTATTGTCTTGACGGCACTGCCCTTTGTAAAGTCAATCATGTTTGACTTCTTTTTAATCTTCGTTTCTTTTACATCAGAACCTGTCATATGCTCTCACCTTCCTGTCATCTTTTCACACACATTTTCTCTTTGCAATGACGAATTATAATACAGCTTAAGAATTATTTTTATCAACTCTATTGGTTTTTTTATATTTTTATGGTATATTATCGCTAACTATTCAGACAAAATCAGAATATATTATGTGTCGTAATTATATAGTAAAGCGTTTAACCTTTCAAGAGTAAATTTTAATCATCAAGGAGGGGAAATTTATGACCATGAACACAAACCGTGAACTAATATACAGACTTTATACGCAACGCGAGGAACAATTTGTAAGAACTGATATTAAAAGTGAGTTTTCAAGATATGATGATATTAAGAACGGCAACGTCGAAAAGGTTTTCGATAACTTTGAGAAAGCAAAAAAAGATTTTTTTAATGGAAAAGGGACTCTTTCAAAGAATCCCTTAAGAAATACCATATATCATTTTGTTGTGGCTATCGGTGTTATCACCAGAATGTGTGTAAATGCAGGCCTTCCACACGATGTCGCATATACCATAAGTGATATATACATACAGCAGGCCGATGAACTCGATAATATACAAGAGATAATCGATCTTTTAGGTCACGCCCAGATTGATTATGCCACACGCATGCGCAAGCTTCATAACAACAATCCATACTCAATTCACGTTCGCCACGCCATAGATTATATATATGACCATTTACACGAACCGCTTACTATGGAAAAACTTGCAGAGCTTGAAAATCTTAACCCCAGTTATTTTTCAAAACTGTTTTCGGAAGAAGTAGGCACACCTGTCAAAGCATATATTTTATCGGTCAAAATCGCTACCGCAAAAAACATGCTTGAAAAATCAGAGCACTCTATATCCGACATATTTTTTTCGCTTGGTTTCTCATCACAGAGCGCATTTACTTCCGCATTCAAAAAACATGTCGGAATCACTCCTGCAAAATACCGCAATTCATTTAACTACGCAAACTTAACGTCTGAAAACTTATAACTTCTTAATTCGCTCTATCGCCTCTACAGAATTTTCATAGGTTCCAAATGCCGTCAGTCGGAAATAGCCTTCTCCGCTGGGTCCAAAACCCGAACCCGGAGTTCCGACTACATTTGCATTTGCAAGCAGATAATCAAAGAATTCCCACGAGCTCATTCCATCGGGTGTAGCAAGCCATATATAAGGTGCATTTACACCACCTGACACAGAATATCCCGCCGCTTTTAATCCTTCCTTAATAACCTTGGCATTGTTCATATAGTACGCAATCTGCTCTCTTGTCTGACGTTTTCCCTCTTCAGAATACACAGCCTCACCTGCGCGCTGAATGATATATGGAGCACCGTTGAACTTTGTGCCATGTCTTCTGGCCCAAAGTGCATTTAAGCTTGTTCCGTTTTCATCCTTCAAATCCTTAGGAACAACAGTATAACCAAGACGTGTTCCTGTAAATCCTGCATTTTTTGAAAAGCTTCTAAGCTCGATTGCACAGGTTCTCGCGCCGTCACACTCATAGATAGAATGTGCCACATAATCTTCACTTATATACGCCTCATAAGCAGCATCGTAAATGATAACCGCCTTGTTTTCATTTGCATAATCAACCCATTTCTGCAGCTCCGCCTTAGAAACAGTCGCACCGGTAGGGTTATTAGGGAAACATAGATAAATGATATCAGGCGTCTCTTTCGGAAATTCCGGTGCAAAATTATTCTCTGCTTTACAAGGCATATAAATTACATTACTCCAAAGCTCTGTTTCCTTATTATAATCACCTGTTCTTCCTGCCATTGCATTAGTGTCAACATACACAGGATACACAGGGTCACATACAGCAATCTTGTTATCACTTGAGAATATCTCCTGAATATTTCCCGAATCACTCTTGGCACCATCACTGACAAAAATCTCATCAATTGAAACCTTTGCACCGCGAGCCTCAAAATCATTTTTTACGATTGCACTTCTTAAGAACTCATAACCCAGGTCAGGTGCATATCCCTTAAATGTTTCCTTAACTGCCATCTCATCAACAGCTTTGTGAAGACTCTCTATTATTGCGGGGGCTAACGGCTGTGTAACATCACCGATTCCAAGTGAAATAACCTCTTTGTCAGGATTTGCTACCTTATACTCTCTTACCTTTTTTGCTATTGTCGAGAAAAGGTAGCTTCCCGGTAATTTCAAATAGTTGTCATTTGCTTTGAACATTGATATATCCTCCTTAAATATTTACCTGTAAAAAAGCGCAAAAGGGCGCTTCGAGTTAAATCTCGAAACACCCTTGCTTCTAATATCATTATTCATAATATTATTAAAAAATCTACTATTCGCATTTCCCCATTGAAACGCTATGTACAGTATAAGACATTATTTGCAAATGTCAAGAATAAAATGTTTCCTGTATGTGTCAACACTTAGTTGGCATTTTTTTCATTTTTCAATCAGCACCTATAAATATAGTTTTATATAGTTTTTCTTTAGCCTGTTCATTGCATACTTCAAGCAAATATTTTAACGAATTCTTTCCTTGCTGCGGTCATTGTAGCTTCTTTTATTGGTATATGTACTCCTATCAGATCTACATATATATTGCCTTTTCCATCCTTCTTCGGACTTTTAGCTGCACTTATTGTTTCTATTATTTCCGGCATTTCAGCCTTAAATATTAATTCTTCTGCATATCTTTCTACCACACGATGAAGCTCTTTATTCTCTTTCTTATATAGCAGTTTCGCCATATTATTGGCTCCGGTTATCGACCAGCGTCTCCGTTTGCCCTTCATCCTTATCGTTATTACTGTACAGTTTTGGTTTTCCTGTACTCCCATTTTTTTATAGCATATGCCTTTGGGCGGCTGTGGCAGATTCAGATTTCTTTTGTCATACGGCAATAATCCATCTTTGTTGTCTAACAGATATTTGTATAGCTCCCAAGCTTTTTCTGCACGTTTGTCTCCATCTTTCCATCTTCATATAGTGCTGTTATATCGGTTCTTGCCTCTTCACTCTGATTTATTTTATCTTTAATAGCTTTCTTTACATGAAATGGATCGAGCTGGTATATCACTTCCGGATCATAAGGATCCTTTATCCATCCTCCACCATCACCATTTAATATGCGGTATTTTATCTCATCTGCATTATAAATGCTTCTGATCTGTGCCTCTCTTTTTTCATGGAATTCTTCGCTTTTCTCCATGCCTGCGAGGACCTTCTTTCCTACAAGGCTGCTTCTAATTCCATCAGCCTTCCATCCTTCGTATATTGTTGCTACCTTCATTTCCTGCTTGGGCAGTTTCTTGTGATCTTTTCCCTGAAACTTCAGCCACACACCATCCATTTCCTCAAATAATACATCTATTTCTTTTTCTGCTTGGATTGTATCTGCTTGAAGCTCTTTTACCATGTGTGTTTCTTCCTCACTCACACGTTCTCCTAAACGCTGTACAACCTTCCATATTCCTCCGTGACTTATTGTCTGACCACTGGTGCTTGATATTCCATCCGCTGCTGCTCTGTACGATTCCTCTGTTACACAGTCAGCTATCTTTTCTGCAAGATTAGTTGAAATAAGTCCTATCTTATCCATATTCAGATATTCGTCCAGTAGATAGATATATTCTATACTTCCATCCTCATTTACAGTCTTATATACATGCCGTAAATATGTTACATCTCCATATATTGTCTTTATTGAAGTCTTACGGTATCCTTTATCCCTGTATTTGCTTTTATCTCTTGAACTGTGTATTTCTCTGTCTTTGTTTTCAAGAAGCTTTTGTGTGATCTCTACTCCTATATCACACACATATTTAAATATTTTTTTCTCTAACTCCTTGAATGTTATGTCCTTTTCCTCTACAATAGTATTCATCATACAGTCTCCTTTACATGTTTTTCTGGACAATTAACATCATAAAGAAAAACTGTATGATTGGGAAGAGGGAATTTCTCTCTTCCTATTTTTTTACTTCTTTTGCCAATAAAAATTATACACTAACTATTGTATTTCATGTTCAGGGGTCTCCTTATTATTTTACGCGTTTTTTGAACATCTCCCTTTCACAATGACAAGTATAGCACCTGTTTTTTAATATCTATAATTAAGTCATAAAATGAAGTTTTTTTGCTTTTTTTGTCGCAACCGTTTCCACTGACGCACTTATAATCTATTCTGATTACAAATGATAAATAATTTTAAAAACAGACTTAGTAAAAAAATGCCGGACGTTTTCGTCCGGCATCAGCATACTAATATTAATATATTTCTATAATTGTGTTATATCAATCTCTCCATCAAACACTACCTTAGCAGGGCCTGTCATAAAGATGACATTCTTCTCTCTGTCCCAACGCACCTTTAAGTCACCACCAAGTAAATGAAGTGTAATCTCATCATCGGTAAGTCCGTTAAGAATACATGCAACCGTTGATGCACATGCCCCTGTACCGCATGCAAGCGTCTCACCTGATCCGCGTTCCCATACGCGCATATTAACCTCATTACGACTTAAAACCTGTATAAATTCTGCATTTACTCTGTTAGGAAATGCCGGATGGAATTCAAACTTAGGGCCTTCCTCTTCAAGTGGAAAGTTAGCTGTATCATCCACAAAAGTGATGCAGTGAGGATTACCCATTGAAACACAGGTGACATTATAATCTTTTCCATCAACCTCTAATGCTTTATCAACCACCTGCAAAGACTCAGCAGGATCAGCACCTTTTACCTCACTTACATTTACAGGTACCTTCTCCGGAACAAGTTCAGGGCTACCCATATTGACAGTTATAAGCGCTACCTTTCCGTTCTCAATCTTAAAATCAAGGTACTTAATACCGGCCAATGTCTCAACTGAAATGCTCTCTTTATCTGTAAGCCCATAGTCGTACACGTATTTTCCAACACAGCGAATTCCGTTACCACACATCTCAGACTGTGAACCATCCGCGTTGTACATTTCCATAGTAAAGTCAGCAACCTCAGAGGGCTTTATCAAAATAAGGCCATCAGAGCCAACTCCAAAATTTCTGTTACTTATCTTAACTGCAAGCTCAGCCGGATTCTCCACCTTCTCCTCAAAACAGTTAACATATACATAATCATTTCCAATTCCCTGCATCTTTGTAAATTTCAACTTTTATAATCCTCCATTATTTATATTTTATTATTTGTAAATTAATATCATTTATATTTTTCATATCTTATAGAGATACTCGTCGATTTCCCACTGAGTCACCTGTTCCCTGAAGCGATTCCACTCGTCACGCTTTGCAGCCAGATATTTGCTGTGCAGATGCTCTCCAAGAACACTCTTTATGAATTCATCATCTTCAAAATAGTGACAGGCTTTGCTTAAATTAGACGGAATCACATCAATACCGCGCTCAAGCAGTTCCTTCTTGGTCATCTCATAGATATTGCAATCGACAGGATCCGGAACCTTTAATTCTCTCTTCATTCCATCAAGTCCCGCTGCCAGACATACTGCAAGTACCAGATATGGATTAGCAGACGGATCAGGCGTTCTAAGCTCAACCCTCATATGCTCACCCCTTACAGACGGAATTCTTATCATCGGACTTCTGTTACCCTCAGACCAACATATATGCATGGGAGCCTCATGCCCCGGCACAAGTCTCTTATAGGAATTGACCAGCGGATTGGTGATAAGAGTCATCGCCTTTGCGTGTTCAAGAAGTCCTGCAATAAACTGATATCCCTCTTTACTCACTCCACCCGTTGCGATGTAATCATTAAATATATTCCTGCCATCCTTATCCATAGACATGTTTATATGCATTCCCGAACCACACACACCGTATACGGGCTTGGGCATAAAACTGGCAAACATATTATGTTTTTGAGCCACCGCTTTTGCAACCAGTTTAAATGTCACCAGATTATCAGCCGCTTTAAGTGCATTGGTGTACTTTATATCTATCTCATGCTGTGCGGGAGCAACCTCATGATGGGACGACTCAATGCCAAATCCCATCTCCTCGAGATTAAGTATTATGTCACGTCTTACATTTTCACCATGATCAAGTGGAGAAATATCAAAATATCCCGCTTTTTCATTGGTGTTTGTTGTAGGTCTTCCATCATCATCGGTATGGAATAAGAAAAACTCACACTCAGGTCCAACATCAAAACGGTATCCCATATCTGCCGCCTCTTCAAGAACCTTTCGCAGAACATATCTTGGATCGCCTTCAAACGGAGTACCATTTGGACGATATACCTCACATATCAATCTGGCAACTTTTCCCTCCTTAGGCCTCCACGGGAAGATTGTAAATGTGTTAAGATCCGGATACAGATACATATCCGACTCTTCAATTCTGACAAAACCCTCAATCGACGAACCGTCAAACATGCATTTATTATCCAATGCTTTTTCAAGCTGACTTGCAGTAATCGCAACATTTTTCATTGCTCCAAAAATATCGGTAAACTGAAGACGTATAAACTCAACATCCTCTTCTTCAACTATTTTCATTATATCCTGTTTGGTATATTTCGACATGTTGTACCTCCCTGTTATTATATAACGGTTATTCCAGTACCTTTTGACACTTATTGATGTCTACGCCCGACTACATTGCTACTTGTTCATGTTTTAGTGGTTCTTGTCATCATATTATAACATTATCCAACAATAATGAAAATATAAATGAATATAAAAAAAGTATCAAAACCACATTGCGTTGATTCTGATACTCCTTTGCATAAAAGCTCCCTGCCGGACTTGAACCGGCGACCTACGCATTACGAATGCGTTGCTCTACCAACTGAGCCAAGGAAGCAAAACATAATGCTAGTATAATTATAAACTGCCAAAATGTCAAGCAGACCTGCCTTATTAATCTCAAAAATCACATCTAGTATTCATTATTTTTCGGCATTCCGATTAAATCCTACATGAAAGAACAAAGCTGTCACTGCATCAAACACAGTGACAGCCATAAGTACTCTATATTACAATTAGTCTACTACATATGGAACTAATGCGATATGACGAGCTCTCTTGATTGCAACAGTTAAAGCTCTCTGATGCTTAGCACAGTTACCTGTAATTCTTCTAGGAAGAATCTTGCCTCTCTCAGAAACATACTTCTTTAACTTGTTAACATCTTTGTAATCGATTAAATTATTCTCATCAGCACAGAACACGCATACTTTCTTTCTTCTGCGAATAGTTCTTCTCTTGATTGGAGCTTCACTACGTTCCGGCTTGTTTGC
Source organism: uncultured Lachnospiraceae bacterium (assembly GCA_902793335.1). Taxonomy (GTDB): domain Bacteria; phylum Bacillota; class Clostridia; order Lachnospirales; family Lachnospiraceae; genus CAG-590. The sequence goes on along the minus strand of CADBCZ010000002.1, from coordinate 19,007 downwards.
TTTAGCATCTGCCATTTTCAAATCCTCCTATCCTATTCAAATGGGAGCTGATCTTCTACTCCTTCAGGAATACTCATAAAACCGTCACCACTTGCTGCACTCGGAGTCGGATGAGGGGCGTTCGGCATAGATGCTGAACCTCCTGCCTGAGATGCATTCTTGCTCTCAGCAAATTCCTGCTCTTCTACAACCACCTCAGTGGTATATACCTTAGCACCATCTTTGTTGGTGTAGCTTCCGGTCTGAATCCTTCCGGTTACAGCAATCTTCACACCCTGTCTAAACCACTTCTCAGCGAATTCAGCTGCCTTACCAAAAGCAACACAGGAAATAAAATCTGCTGTCTGATCACCGTTTCTCTGAAATCTACGATCTACTGCTAATGTATATCTTGCAATAGCAAGATTATTTTCACCCTGTGAATAACGAACCTCAGGGTCTCTAGTTAAGCGTCCCATTAAAATTACTTTGTTCATATGGAAATCCTCCTATTCGTTATGCGTCCTGTCTAACGCATAGGTATCTGATGACCGGCTCCATAATACGAACTTTCGCTTCTAACTGTGCAGGAACATCAGATTCCGCATCGAACTGGATGAAATAATAGAATCCTTCTTTCATCTTCTGGATCTCGTAAGCTAAACGCTTCTTACCAGCATCCTCAACGTTAGTAACTGTACCGCCGAATCTAGTAATGTATTCCTGCGCTTTCTCGACAGCTTTAGCTCTAGCGTCGTCTTCGATCTTTGCACTGACAATTAACGCTAATTCATACTTGTTCATGTCTTATGCACCTCCTTATGGTCTCTGGCCCTCCCTATCATCCGGGAGAACAAGGAAATTGTGTGTTTTTATGCACCACAGAGAGAGATTATAACACGTACTTACATTAGAAGTCAAACACTTTATAAAAAAATTTTCACTTTTTATATGAAGCCTTTAAATCCCTTTTCAACAGCTTTTCTTGAAAGCATTACCTGATGCTCACACCCTGTACATTTGAGTCTGAAATCCGCTCCTACACGAATTATCTCCCATGCATTAGTACCACAAGGATGTTGTTTTTTCATTTTTATAACCTGACCAATCTGAAAATCCATATTTTCCTCTCTCTTCTAGCGGCATAAGAAATTGCATTCCGGTCTAAAATTATTTCATTGTAACCTTAACTCTTGGATTGCCATTCTCATCATTTTCTATCATCTCAACTCTATCCATAACTATATCGTCATCCGGTGCAGACACTGCTCCATCTCCCCCCATTGAACGAGGCACCTCTAAAAAACCGTCAACAACTTCCATTCCTTCAGTCACTTCACCAAATGCAGCATAGTCACCATCTAAGAATGTACAATCGGCATAACAGATAAAGAACTGGCTTGATGCGCTGTCGGGGTCCATACTTCTTGCCATAGATACAATACCTCTTTGATGTGACATTGCATTTTCAACTCCGTTATTTGCAAACTCACCTTTAATTGTCTCCTCACTTCCACCGGTTCCATTGCCCAGCGGGTCACCACCCTGTGCCATAAAATCATCTACGATTCTGTGGAAGGTCAATCCATCATAGAATCCCTGTTCAACAAGCTTTTGAAAATTCTCACAGGTTATGGGAGCAACCTCAGGATACAGTGTAATAACAAAGCTCTGTCCGTTAAATGAATATCCGTTTGCTACACTTGATGAATCTGTGGCCTTATCAGAACTTTCAGCAGTTTCAGTGTCAGTTGCTTCTGTTGCTTTTGTTGTCTCACTGTCAGTGGATTTTGAATTCTCTACATTCTGACCGCATCCTGTAAGTGCCAGCATACATGCCATACTCATTGTCATAATTGCTTTTTTAAATAGTTTCTTAGTCATTTTCGTCTCTCCTTATAACTAACTTCTTTTCCTTGCACTACCATATGGTAGTAACAACATTGCGAATATTGTATCAAAATTCCTATTATATTTCCAATATAATTTTATTTTTTCATCTATATTATCAATCTTTATTTTCTATTGACATAAACTATAACTATCTATAAAATGTGTCTGTCATATCGGTTAAAAAAAATACCGATTAATAATTATGTAATTACATATTATATAAAGAAAGGCGTTGGACATGAATAAAAAAAGCAGCAATTTAGCAACAAGTCTAAAAGGGGTTTTTATTTTATTAATCACCGCATTTATATGGGGAACTTCCTTTGTTGCGCAAAGTCTTGGAATGGAGAAAATACAAGCCTTCACATTTAACGGAATAAGAAGCCTGATGGGCGGATTATTTCTTCTACCTGTAATTTTAATAATGGAAATTTCAAAGAAAAACAAACAAAACACCAGTTTGTCGAAATATAAACGCAAAAACATATTCACCAAAAAAGCATTAAAATATGGGGTAATACTAGGGTTGATATTCTGTGTTGCAAGTAACTTTCAACAGTTTGCATTCTATTATTCAACCGCGGGTAAAATTGCATTTATCACTGCTCTTTATATGTTCTTTGTTCCGATTATCGGTCTGTTTATCAAGAAAAGTGTCCCACTGCTCACATGGTTATGTGTTGCATTTGGATTTGTCGGACTGTATTTTCTAAGTGTAACGCCTGACCAGCTGAGCAATATAAATAAAGGTGATATTTTAGCTTTAATATGTGCATTTTTTTATGCTATACACATTCTATGTGTCGAAAAATTTTCCAGAGAAGTTGACGGAGTTCTTTTATCATGTCTGCAGTTTTTTGTAGGCGGCACAATATCAATCATCCTTATGTTCATTTTTGAAACTCCTGTCATCAGAAATATTCTTAATGCAGGGCAACCGCTTCTCTACTCGGGAATAATGAGTTGCGGAATCGCCTATACCCTTCAGATAGTTGGCCAGAAATACACAGAGGCGACCATTGCATCTCTCCTTATGTGCTCTGAATCACTATTTGCGGTGGCTTCATCTGCGATTATATTAAACGAATACCTGACTCGCAGAGAGATAATCGGATGTGCGATAATGCTTGTTGCAATCATACTATCTCAGATATCTACCGCTCAAAATAAAAGGCGCATATAAAATGACAAAATGTGAAATACAAGTCGAAAAAAACAATTATTTCTTGAATTATCTGCATTTTTGTCCTATACTAAACTCAGGTATTAATTTTTATTTTCATTGTCATCAGTTCAAACTAGGGAGGTTTTTAAATGTTTACTGCAATTAATTTTGATGAAAACGAGGCCAAGACGTTTGGCCCATGGATCTATGAAATCAATGCCGAGCATCCTCTTCCACGTTTATTTAACGGTTTCTTTTCAGTGGATGATCAGGCAATTTTCAAATTCAAGATACCACGTAACGATATAGAACACAGAGATATTATACCGGGCATGCCTCTTTATGACTATGTGATTGCTCTATACGATGATTATATTCGAATTCTTGAGCGTGAGGAATATTCGGTGAAAGAACAAATCATCACAATGAGTGAGTTTATGGGACTCCGAATTTATCATAATCTGTTACAGGGTATCTGCATTATATATACCAAATTAGGTTCAGTAACTTTCCCATTCAGTACAGTTTCTGATGATATTATCCAGAAAATGACAAAGATTCTTTTTGAAAAAGTTAACACAGACGCATTCGGCTTTGCTGATACCAGTTTGGATATATCTACTCTTCCGGTCACTCATGATCATTTAGAATCAGATCTTCTTCGTACTTTAGTTCACACAATGAAGAAGAAACAAAAAAGTCACAAGATCGGAGCAATCCAGAAGGATATGAAGCTTAAACGTATCGATAAGTCAGCTGCATCTTATACAAAGCGTTTATTCTTTGATGAGGTCAATCCTGAATCAGCTCATTTATTCACTGACAAAGAGCTTGTTGTTCTTCAGAAGAGTTCTTTCCCGGTTATTATGGGTACACCCGACTATGGATATTCTTATTTGATTGTTCCTCTCAAATATGTAAAACATATTGAGATCACAGAATCAACAGAATTTGCTAAGCTCCGTAATCTTACAATTCATATCGGACCAAGTGAAGTTACATACCACTATAAGAGTGGTAATGCAGAGATTGCTGAATTCTATGAAGCAATTCAAAAATTATAAGATATTTAACATTTTCTAAAATATCGGACCTTTAATAGAGGTCCGGTTTTTTTATACTTATTTACATTTGACTAAACCTTCTTAATAAGAGTATAATTAGCAGGTCGCATTTACAACTATAATACAAATGGGAGAAAAGATATGAAGAACAACAAGAAAATACTGATTTCAGGTGCGGTGCTTTTGGTATTTTATGCTATTGCCTGGTATTGCATCGAGGTGCAGTGTATAGAAGTGACCGAAACTTTCTGGGCACTGCTTCCTTCACTTATTGCCATAGTGTTGGCTCTTATTACCAAAGAGGTATACAGTTCATTGTTTATAGGTATTCTTACCGGAGCTCTGTTCTGGGGAAAATTCCATCCGGTTGCTGTTCTTAATCATGTATTTAGGGACGGAGTCGTTAGCGTAATCTCTGATTCCTGGAATGTCGGAATACTCGTATTCCTTGTCATTCTCGGTATGATGGTTCAGCTTATGAACAAAACCGGTGGCTCGCTAGCTTTCGGACGATGGGCTACAAGTCATATAAAAGGTAAAGTAGGTGCTCAGCTTGCAACAATTCTTTTGGGCGTACTCATTTTCATCGACGATTATTTCAACTGTCTTACGGTCGGTTCGGTTATGCGTCCCGTAACAGACAAGCATAAGATCAGTCGCGAAAAATTATCTTACCTTATCGACGCTACTGCCGCACCGATATGTATCATAGCTCCTATTTCTTCATGGGCAGCAGCTGTTGCAGGGTTTGTTGAGGGCGAGAACGGAATGAGTCTTTTCCTAAAAGCCATCCCATATAATTTCTATGCACTACTTACAATTCTTACAATGATACTTATTGTTTCATTAAAGATTTCATATGGTCCAATGAAGAAATATGAAGATGATGCATTAAATGATTTCTATTGGACAAATAAAGATTATGTCGGTGCAGAGGACACTTCTCTTGATGTAAATCACAATGGAAAAGTAATTGATATGATCATTCCTATTATCATGCTCATCGTTCTCTGTACTATCGGAATGATATATACAGGCGGTTTCTTCAAAGGTGAAACTTTTATTAATGCTTTTGCAAACAGTGATGCTTCTGTAGGTTTAGTACTTGGTTCAGCATCATCGTTGATGTTGACAATCATCTTCTATCTTATCAGAGGAGTAATAACCTTTGATGATGCCATGAACTGCTTACCCGAAGGATTTAAGCAGATGGTTCCTGCTATATTGATACTTACATTTGCATGGTCACTAAAAACTATGACTGACAATCTCGGAGCGGCAACTTATGTTGCAGGTGTTGTAGAGGGATCAGCCGCAGGTTTTCAGGCATTCCTGCCATGTATCATTTTCATCATTGCAATTGGTCTTTCATTTGCAACAGGAACTTCGTGGGGTACCTTCGGAATCCTTATTCCAATTGTAGTAAACTGTTTCCAGAATACAGATTACGACCTTATGATAATCTCAATTTCAGCTTGTATGGCAGGTGCAGTATGTGGTGACCACTGTTCACCGATATCAGATACAACTATCATGTCATCCGCAGGAGCTGAATGTGTTCATATCAATCACGTATCAACACAGCTGCCTTACGCTCTTACTGTTGCTGCAATATCAGCAGTAACATATATTGTAGCAGGATTCTTAAGAAATGCATGGATTTCCCTTATTGTTGGAATCATTCTTACTGTGATTACACTGTTAATTATCAGAGCAATCGGTGGTACTAACACAGTTTCAGAAAACGCAGAATAAAACTGATTGATATAACAATTAAATATACTAAAAAACTGACCTTTAAAAGTTGGATTTAATCCAATGATTGAAAGTCAGTTTTTTTATACTTTAATTCAGTTGTCAGTTTTCTTGCGTAATCGTGAAAACAACACTATCAAAATCGTTGCGACTATACAGCCTATTATAACACCACTTACATCTATCATCACATCTTTTAACTCACAGCTTCTTCCGCTTACTAAGGTCTGATGATACTCATCTGTCGCTGCATATATCAGTCCGAGAATTACTGCAGTAAGAAACCTCTTCACTCCCGAAAGCTTCGTAAAAGCAAGGATATCGAAAAGTAATAGAAAACCAAGTGCCGCAAACTCTGAAAAGTGTGCAAACTTCCTTAGCGGATGTTCAATACCGTCAACATACTGTTGTTGTTCCACGGCCGGCATCTCGTTAAATCCATCTATCACTATCTCTCCTACCGTGTATCCCACAGATGTACTCAGCTGCGATGATTCTGCCGCCTCCATAGCTGACATTCTATATATAAAAAACATTACCATAGCAGTTAATACTATAAGTAGTATTCTAACTATTACCTGTCGCGCATTGCTCATAAACTTATATTCCTTATAACTGCTTTGGCTCCTTCACAGTTACTCTTCCCTCTTAATAATCACTAAACTACGAGTAATTATTCTAACAGTTTTCACCGTATATAACAAGGGAATCATTTCCTCTTTGGTGCAATTTTTAAATAATCCAAAACATCCTTAACTTTCTCAACCGGAATGATTTCTAAATTCTCCTTAACTTCATCAGCCACATCCCGAAGATCATCCTCGTTATCTTTTGGAATAAATGCTGTCTTTACTCCAGCACGTTGTGCAGCCATAAGTTTTTCAGGTAATCCTCCGATTGGTTTGACATTACCCTCAAGAGAAACCTCTCCTGTCATAGCAACGGTTGCCGGAACAGGAACACCACACACAAGTGATGACAAAGCCGTAGTCAGTGTGATACCTGCCGAAGGTCCGTCCTTAGGTGTCGCACCGTCCGGTACATGAATATGCAGATCGTTTTCTTCAAACATTTTCACCTGTTTAGGGAACATATTTTTTACAAGGCTCACCGCAATCTGTGCAGACTCTTTCATAACATCACCGAGCTGTCCGGTTACGGTAATTTTTCCCTTGCCCTTTGTAAACAGTGTCTCAATATATAATATTTCGCCACCAACAGCTGTCCATGCAAGTCCGGTTACTATTCCCGGATTCTTCTGCTTGTGTACTTCCTCATGTTTCATCGGACGCATATCGAGAAGCTCCCTTACATTGTCCTCTGTGACCTTGACACGTTTCTTATTATTTTTAACTATCTCAACCGCAACGCCACGGCATAACATATCCATGCGTTTTCTAAGACCTCGCACACCTGCTTCTCTGGTATAGTCCGAGATTATTTTACCGAGCACCTCATCCGAAATCTGTAACTGCTTCTTATTAATACCCACATCCTCCATTGCTTTTGGAAGTAAATGTTTCTTGGCAATCTCTAACTTTTCAGTCGGTGTGTACCCCTGGAACTGTATTACCTCCATACGATTAAGCAACGGTGCAGGAATCGTATCCGTAGTATTAGCAGTACAGATGAAAAGCACATCCGAAAGATCATAAGGCACATTCATATAGTGATCGGTAAATGTATTATTCTGCTCAGGATCAAGCACCTCAAGAAGTGCGCTTGCGGGATCACCGTTATAAGAGCTTGACAATTTATCAACCTCATCCAATACCATTACAGGATTGGATACGCCACATTTACTTATACCATCCATGATTCGTCCCGGCATTGCTCCAATATAAGTTCTTCTGTGACCTCTTATATCAGCCTCATCCCTTACTCCTCCAAGACTTACTCGCACATATTCTCTGTTTAATGCTTTGGCTATACTCTGACCTATGCTGGTCTTACCTGTACCCGGTGCACCCACAAAGAGAATAATCGAGCCTGACTGTTTTTTCTTTAAATTCATAACAGCAATCTGCTGTAATATTCTGTTTTTGACCTTGGACAATCCATAGTGATCTTTTGAAAGAATCTTTTCAGCTCTGTCAAGTCTTATCTTCTTTGCGTTCTCTTTATTCCATGGAAGTCCGGCAACATAATCAACGTAATCATAAAGCATTCCATACTCAGAACTTCCCTGTCCCTGCTGCTTAAGTCTTGTGATTATCTTGTCACACTCTTTTCTTGCGGTCTCATTCATCCCTGATTCGGAAACCCTTATCTCTAACCGTCTTATGTCTGATACATTTTCAGGATGCATTTCATCAAGCTCTTTTTGCAGATATTCCATCTGCTTCTTGATAGCAGATTCACGATATATCTTCCGATAGTCTTCTTCCTGTGCGCCCTGTGCCTCCTGATTAACACGTCCAACTTCAAGATTCTCAATAAGCATTTTCTCCAACATATCAAAACGCTTTTTCTTGCTATCTTCCGCAAGGATTGCATATCTCTCGTTATTGGAATTCATAAGCCATGGCGAAAATGCTGCCCCGATTTCTCCGAGAGTGCTCCACCTTGACGCATAGCTTCTTATAAGCGGACCAAACTGATATCGGCTGGAAAAATCAAGTACCAGTGACTTAACAGCATTAATTCTCTCTACAAGTTCTTCACTTTCTTCCAGATCTTCAATATCAGGGCGCTTGCTTATAGATATATCAATCGTCTTATCTTTAAATACAGTTATTTCATCAAGATTCACGCGATTTCTTGTATGAATCAAAAAATATCCGTTATCGGCCACTTCTGTTATAACACCCGAAATACCTATGGGGTAAAAACTGTTCTCATCTATCTCATCCTTTGAACAGTCCTCCTTCAAAACCATAAGAATCACTCTATCATCAATAGCCGGTTCTTTTCCCGTCATCTCTTCATAATAATCACTTTTTAAGTAAATATTGGCATCCGGCACTGCCAATGTATTATATATTGGTAAATTCGCCATACTAATCACCTCTGGACTTTCGTAAAACCAACTCCTCGTTACATATTAGCACTCACTACATATGAGTGCTAACAAATGGAGTATAGCATTATTTTTCAGGTAATGTCAAGTATATATGTTTTAATATTCCCCTATAACAGAAAAGTACATGGTCCTTCATCCATGTACTTTTCACTTTATTGTTATTAAAAATTGTATCTTAAGCAATCTCCTTAGCGGCCTTTAAAGTTGTCTTGGTAATCAGCGGTCCAAGCAACTCATATATAACGATTCCACAGAGTACAACTGTCTGAATTGTATCACCGTACTGTGGAAGTGCACCCTTAGCAACAGTCACAAGACCTATGGCAACACCCTCCTGAGGTATAAGTGTAAGACCAAGATACTTCTTAACCACAGGCGGAGCCTTTGAAATTGTCGCTCCCACATAAGCTCCAAGCATTTTCCCAAGCACTCGTACAATAACGTACACTGCTCCTACAAGACCAATCTTTGGAATAATAGTTATATCCAAAGATGCGCCTGAAAGAATAAAGAACATCATATAAAATGGTGGTGTTATTCTATCTAACGGTTCAAATATCTTATCGGTATATCTTGAAGTGTTAGCAAAAACAGCACTCATCATCATGCATGCAAGCAGCGAAGACAGTCCTGTCATGTTACAAACGCCAATACAGAGGAATGTCATTCCTACAGTAACCGCGAGACGATTGCCTCGGCCTGTATATAATCTGACTAACTGTGTCATGATAAATCCCAATACAGCTCCAAATAAAAGCGCACCAAAAATCTCTACAAGTGGCATAAGCATTGCCTTTGCAGACACTGACCCTGAGCTTATAACTTTGATTATAGACATCGAAATACCAAAGCTCATAAGTGCAACCGCATCATCCATTGCAACTACCGGAAGCAAAGTGTTGGTAACCGGACCCTTCGACTTATACTGCTTAACAATCATAAGTGTTGAAGCCGCCGCAGTAGCTGAAGCTATCGCTCCAAGCGCAAGTGCAAGCGGTGTATCATAACCGAGAAGCAGCAGTGTTATGTCAACTAACATAGTAGCTGTCAGACCTTCCAATACAGCTATAACCACAGGTGACTTTCCTACCTTCTTAAGGTACTTGATGGAAAATTCCGAACCGATTGAAAATGCAATAAATCCAAGTGCCATATCGGACACAATTGAAAAATGAGAAATTACGTCCGAATTCAAAATATTAAAACAATGAGGACCAATCAAAATTCCCATAACCAGATATCCGGTTACATTAGGCAGATGCATCTGCTTAACTATCTTTCCCGATATCAAGGCTCCTGCCAAAAATATTGCAATATATATAAGATCATTTAAATGCATCACTGCCACCGATCCCTTCTGCCGAATCAATAGGAAGCGTAAACATTATTCCGGTGTTAGGTGATGAGAAATCACCCAAAATGCTATGAATAGTATGTTTAGTCTTCGCAATCTCCTCATCCTTGAGTACAAAAAGGAGCATTTTGTTCTCCTCCTTATCTTCCTCTTCCATTATGTGTCTTAACAATCCAAACATTGGAAGATCATCGTAATTTTCTATTACACTCTTCATTCCCGTTGTATTAACTATCGTACAACCGCTTACTCCCTGTTCGGCAAGCTCTCTTAAAAGTTCATTGATTCCGTTACCTCTGGTAAGGATCAAAATTAATAAATGCATATCTATAGCTCCTTTCGAAATTGTATTTCAACATACTCTCCTTGTCACATTATCTTTGACGAATTGGATCATTTTCTTAGTTACATATTTGTCATCATTGCCGTGAAATCCATGACCGGCATCATCTATCTTGATAAGTTTGGCTGATGGAAATTTCTCAACTGCCATCTCTGAATATGATATAGGCACTAAACGATCAGAAGTGCCATGCAGTATCAGCACATTACCTTCATAGTCCGGAAGCATATCATATATATTAAACGACATGGCATCCTCGTTATATTTCCTTCCTATTTTCATGCCCATCATATCCATCGTTTCAGGAATCTTTGCAGGATCCGGCGTTCTCTCCCATGCATCATCATGTATCACATAAGCCGGATATAAAGCCATGAGTCCCTTGAGTTCCTCACCTCGTTTGCTGGCAACATATGACGCAACAAAACCTCCCTGACTTTCACCCATAAGAAATATGTTTTCTTTATCAACCCCCGGAAGCTCCTCTATTCCATCAAGTACGCTATTCAGGTCGGACGCTTCAGTAAGTACCGACATCTCCTCAACCTCACCGTCACTACGACTCTGGTTACTGCCGCCAATAAAATCAAATGCATATGCCCCAATTCCATGTCTGGCAAACGCATTAGCATAATCTTCAACATCCGAGCAGTCTTCTCCGTATCCATGACCAATAATTACAATAGGATAGTTCTCATTTTCCATCGTATCCGGTTCGTAGAGTTTTCCATATATTTTCTTTCCGTCTCTCTCAAAAATCTTTTCTTTCATAATCTTACACAAAACCTTTTTAATATATCCTCAGAATAGTCAAATTCAACATTTTCATAAAATTCCAAGAACTGCTAACATCTCATTAATATGTCTTTCGGATATAATACTCTTCATAGAAAAAAAAAGCAAGTAGCCAAATATCATATTTTTCTTGATTTTTCCTATATTTTTCTATATACTAAATAAGATTAAACGCAATGGAGTGGTTACTATTACGCAACCACTCTATTCTTTTGTTTTTAAGTTACTATTCACATTAGAGTTTTGTGAATAACCGTATAACAGGAGGTATAATATGGAAGGATTTTTGAAAACAGTTGAGGAAGTCAACGGTGTCATCAACGGAGCTGTCTGGGGCTGGCCGGCTCTTATACTTCTTGCATTCGTTGGAGTGCTGATGACCTGTATGACTAAGTTCTTTCAGCTAACACATTTTAGTTACTGGATGAAACACACAATCGGAGCCATCTTTGGCGACAAACATGTAACCGCGCATACACAGGATAAAACAATATCTCAGTTCCAGTCGCTCTGTACAGCACTGGCTGCGACAGTTGGAACCGGTAATATCGTCGGTGTTGCAACAGCAATCGCAACCGGTGGACCGGGAGCTGTGTTCTGGATGTGGTTAATTGCATTCTTCGGAATGATGACAAACTACTCTGAGAACGTACTTGGTATTCTCTATCGTCGTCGTAACGAAAACGGTGAGTGGAGTGGAGGAGCAATGTACTATCTTCGCGACGGTCTCGGTGCAAAGAAAGGCTGTAAACAAATCGGTGCAATACTCGCAGTATTGTTCTCATGCTTCTGCTTACTTGCATCTTTTGGTATCGGTAACATGAGTCAGGTTAATTCAATCACCTCTAACATGCATAACGCATTTAACCTACCTAAGGTAGGAATCGGATTTTTCCTTGTACTAGCTGTTGGTCTTGTTACCATCGGTGGAATCAAGAGAATTGCAGCAATGACAGAAAAGCTTGTACCATTCATGGTTATAATATATCTTCTTGGAACACTTTTCATAATCATTACTCATATCACTACTGTTCCCGCAGTATTTGTTTCAATCTTTAAGGGCGCATTTCATTTAAAGAGTGCTGCCGGTGGTGCAGTTGGTTCAGGTGTTGCACTTGCTATGAAAATGGGAATGAAGCGTGGTGTATTTTCCAACGAAGCAGGTCTTGGTTCATCAGTTATGGTACACTCAAGCTCAAATGTTAAAGAACCGGTTAGACAGGGTATGTGGGGAATTTTCGAGGTATTTGCTGATACTATTGTTGTATGTACTCTTACTGCTCTCACTATTCTTTCAAGCGGTGCAATCGACCTCTCAACAGGTGCTCTTACAGGACACGCTGCTGATATCGAGGCAAGCAACCTTATGAGCTACTCATTTGAGCAGGCATTCGGAAAACCGGGGTCAATGTTTATAGCAATTGCAATTCTACTCTTTGCTTACTCAACCGTTCTTGGCTGGAGCCACTACGGAACCAAAGCTTTTGAATACTTGTTCGGAACAAAAGCAGTTATCGTATATCGTGTTATTTTTGTTGCTATGGTAATGTTTGGTGCTCTTGTTAATGCACAGCTTGCATGGGATATTTCCGATACCTTTAACGGTCTTATGATGATTCCTAACCTTATAGGTGTTATCGTACTGTCACCAAAGGTTATGGAATGTACAGCCAACTATGTTGCAAGAAAAATGAAGGGTGACAAGACAGTGGTTCCTATGCTTTCATTATTTGAAGACATCGAAGAAGAACAGCTTGAAAGACCTGACGAAGACTAAAAAAATGCCCTAAGCAGATTGATATTTAAATCTGCTTAGGGCGTTTTTAGTCTTATTTTTTCAATAATGTTCTTTATCCTGAATGTTATTGTATTCCTCGAAAAGATCAAGACATTCAGGACGATCTAACTCCTCTAAAAAGTCCCATTCTCCTGAGAAGAATTCTTCATCACGAAATCCGATCTTATCAGTATCCTCTATTGTGCATCCATAGTATACCTTTCTGATGTTAGACCATAGAATCGCACCGTGACACATAGGACAAGGCTGTGCGGTAGTATAGAGTTCACATCCATTAAGATCAAATGAACCTATAGTCTTGCACGCATTTCTAATTGCCATCATCTCACCATGGCAGGTAGGGTCCTGTCTCTTAATCACTTCATTATGACCCTTACCGATAACATTTCCATCCTTAACTATTACACATCCAAACGGTCCTCCATGCCCATCATGAATACCGTCTTGCGCCTCTTTGATCGCCATCTCCATATATTTATTCATATAATCCCCCCATTTTTCACATCATGAAATTACAAAACTTATAATTATAGTATATTTATATATAAATAATATTCATATAGAAAAAACATTTATAAGTTTTGTAACCCCTACCTTTTTATTATATGATAGTTTCCTCAACTCCGTCAAACATAAAATGAGCAGATATATTTTACGGGGTGATCATTTATTATACCTGCTCATCTTGATATTTTTATTTAATTATCATTAAGTCAACTGCTTTTTTATATAAGCATCATCTGTAATAACTGTTAACGATTACTCTACATCCTGCAATGCATCATAGTTTTCTTCACCTGTACGAATTTTAACAACACGACTTACAGGATATACGAATACTTTACCATCACCGATCTTACCTGTGTAAAGAGTTTTCTTAGCTGTCTCTATTACGCTGTCAACCGGAATTCCTGATACAACAACCTCAAGTTTGATCTTAGGAAGTAATGTAACGTCCATCTCAACTCCACGATACATCTCTCCGGCACCCTTCTGAATACCACATCCTGAAACCTGAGTTACTGTGATACCTGTAACACCGAGATTGTTGAGTGCTTTCTTAATTCTGTCATATCTTGAAAGCTTGGTAATGATAACAACTTTGTAAATACCTGTGTCTGCAATAACACCTGCTTCTTTCATATCCTTAGTTGCATCAACAACCGGAACGGAAGCTTTCTTCTGTGCGGCACTTGCCTCTTCATATTCAGCAACACCAAGGTTAGTATTTTCATTTGCGCTCATAACAGCACTGTTAATATCCATTATAGCAAAACCTGCATATGCTGTAGCAAGACCATGTTCTGTAAGGTCAAGACCTTCAATCTCCTCTTCCTCTGAAACACGAAGTCCAAAGATTGCTTTAATTATAGAGAATACTATAGTCATTGTAACTACTGTCCAAGCTGCAACTGCTACAAAACCGATAAGCTGCTTACCTAATAAATCAAATCCACCGCCGTAGAAAAGACCCTTAAGTTCATCATTTCCGGGTGCTGTTGTTGTTGCGAAAAGTCCTGTTGCGATTGTACCCCATATACCATTCATACAGTGAACTGCAACTGCACCAACAGGGTCATCAATGTGAAGTTTGTAATCAAGAAGCCATACTCCAAATACTACCAGAAGACCTGCAACTGCACCGATTACTATGGCACCAAATGCATCTGTCACATCACAAGGAGCTGTGATTGCTACAAGTCCAGCAAGTGAAGCATTTAAACACATTGAAACATCAGGCTTACCATATTTAATCCAGGTAAATACCATACAAACAAATGTTGCGATTGAAGGTGCAATTGTTGTCGTTACAAATACTGATGCAAGCTGATCAACTGATGTACATGCAGCACCATTGAAACCATACCATCCAAGCCAAAGAATGAATACACCAAGTGCACCGATTACTAAATTATGTCCGGGGAAAGCATTAACCTTAGTAACTTTTCCACTTTTATCTTTTTCAAACTTACCAATTCTTGCTCCTACCATCTTAGCACCGATAAGAGCTGAGATACCACCAACCATATGTATTGCACAAGAACCTGCGAAATCGTGGAAGCCCATCTGAGCAAGCCAGCCGCCGCCCCAGATCCAGTGAGCTTCAATAGGATAAACGAGTGCTGATATAACACCTGAATATACGCAATAACTTAAGAACTTTGTTCTCTCTGCCATAGCACCTGATACGATAGTTGCTGTTGTAGCACAGAACACTAAGTTAAATACGAAATTAGACCAATCAAAATTCTGATATGCAGTAAATATATCAAATCCCGGTTTACCAATCAGTCCCATCACGTCTTCACCAAGTAAAAGACCGAAACCACAAAGAATAAATACACAACATCCAATACAAAAATCCATAAGGTTCTTCATAAGAATATTACCGGCATTCTTTGCTCTGGTAAAGCCTGTCTCAACCATTGCAAACCCTGCCTGCATCCAGAATACTAAAGCAGCACCTATTAGAAACCAAACTGCAAATAATTCACCATTTATGGCGTTCATTACTTCTTCCATAATCATTTTTCCTCCTTCATTCCCTCTTGTTTTCACAATTATTAGCACTTAAAAATCAACAAATTAAAGCTACATATGAAAAAACGATGCAATAGTGTCCCCGTACGCGAAACACCATTGCATCGTCAACTTAAGAGATTATATAATTAGAAAAGGCGCCTTAGAGTAACTCTCTAAGACGCCCTTGCCTTTAACAATTACAAATTGTAGCACTGCAACAAAATCTTGTCAACAGTTTTTTCAAAAATTTTTATGAATATTATCACCGATTAAATTTAACCTCAGTTAATATTTGTGAATAATAAGATAAAAATGTCAGAAATATTTTAATTTACTATATTATATTTACCACCTTTGGAACCATATTATCATCATGATTATCTGTCATGTATTTGATTATTTCATCTGCTCTTATATCTTTTTTATTCTCAGTTTTAATATCTACGGCAATACTCATCTCATTAATCTCAGCATCAAAGTACAGATATGCATCTGCTTTTTTCACGCCTTCAAGCCCTGAAATTTCCTTCTCTATATCATCAAGAGCAAACTTGCGTATTCCATGAATACCGTCTGTTATTACAGTTCTTCCGTTATTCTCTAACATATCTAAAGTTCCGTCGGGAAGAATCCTCGCAATAATATCCGTTTCATAGAGCTTTCCTTCGCTGTAACGGCTTGTTATAACCTTGTCGTATCTTGCAGGCTTAATATCCTTAATATAAAGACGTCCCCAGGCACTATACGGCTTCTTTCTATAACTTTCATCAAGAACATATACCTTGCACTCTCTTCTTCTGGTATCAAGTAACTTCTCGCCTGCTTCTTCATTTAGCTGCTTTGTCGGTATGATAAAATGCTTAGGATATACATTTTCCGGAAGATGTCTCTTAAGTCTTCTCACTGAAGTCTCCTCAAGCATAGCAAGCAGAATATACTCGTAACACTCCAAGAAGATTTCCAGCTGCTTTCTGTCAAAACGATTTTCCCAGAATCTTAGCTCCTGATAATAACCCTTATCATCGTTGAAAACCTGCATATGGAATGGAAGAGAATCTAACTGAATATGCTCTCTACTTGCCGGGGCATCTCCTATCTCTTTAAGTCCCAAAATATCACCCTGATACTGGAAGAACATCTCACCCTGTCGCGCATTTGAAACCGAATTCTTCATGGTATTCATTATCTGCAAACCGGTCTTTTTCAAAAGCTCAATAACAGTCTCGTGAGGCTTTCTAGTAAATCGGCAATAATAGGTTATAAACAGCGAACCCACCATGTGTGCATAGCGACTGTCTGTTCGTCCGCTGTGAATACTGTTTGCAAATACATCCTCCTGATCGGAGAAAAGATATATCAGATAATTAAACGCGGTCAAAAACATTACGTTTTCAGACACACCGTTTTCCTTACAGTAATATAAAATCTCTTTTCTGGTTAATCTTTCAAAACGTGTTGTGATAGCAGCATATTTCTTCTCAAATGCGTCCTCTGTCACACGTTTGTTGAGAATACTCCTGTTAAGTTTCACGCCCTTCATAAGCTGCGCAGTCTTTTCAATATCGCTCTCTCTTACACCGTTTGTTCTCTTTGCCACATCCTCTAATGCAAATTCATAGAAGGTAAATTTCTCAGGTTCAACATTTTCTCCACAGTAAAGACGATTGATATCCTTTAGCAGAATTCCTATTGATACACCGTCACCGATTATATGGGCCACATCAATGAAGAAATACTTATTGTTCTCCGTCTCACACAAAAACACATGTACAAGGTCATCATCCTCAGTATATTTAAATGCCTGAACAAGAGTTTTTTTCTTCTTCTCCCATTCTTCTTCCGTCATCTTCTCAATAGGGACAGGAATCACCTTCTCATCATCTCTATAGGTCATGAGCATCTGACCGTTGAAATGAATGTTTGCCTTTAAGATAGGATGTACATCACAAGCTTTAAGTACAGCGTCCTTTAATCTTTCAAGATCTATGCTCTTGTCAAGCTTATAAATGAATGGAAGGTTACCTGTTGTATTGCCTTTGATTATATAGCCAAAGTACATCTGTATATTTGTAAGCGGGTATTCTTCTCTTACACTTAAATCTACCGCATTTTCGGTATCAATTCTCTTATCATTGATAAATTCCTCCAACAGCAGAACGGTATTATTCTCAATAAGCTCTGATAGCGAAATGTTGATTCCAAATCTCTCGTCCATCTCCTCTATCAGCATAACACTGCCCATCGAATCAAGTCCTATACTGTAAAAGTCCTCCGTCGTTCCGATATATCTGTTACCCGTAATATCCGCAACCACCTGACAAAGTTCCTTCTGAAGCTCTGTCACCGGCATCGTAATCTCAATCTTACGCGCCTCTTCGTTCTCTATCTCCTCAAAAAACTTCTCGCGTATAATTTTATTAGAAGATGTCTTCTTAAATGGATGCTTACGCACAGAACATTTCATAATCTGTGAAGATGTAGGTAGAGACACATTCTTGACATTAACGATATCATTTACCGCGCCCTAAATATCGGTAATGTTCTGCTGCTGGGCATATTCGTAATTAGGATATACACACGCCGCAATCGTATCACCGTCTTCGTATACGATAATATCCCTGATTAACACCTCATCATCAAACAGATTCTCTATACCCTCAGGGGCAACATTTTCTCCGTTGCTAAGGATTATGAGATTCTTCTTGCGACCGGTAAGGTACAGAAAATCCTCATCATCCACATATCCCAAATCTCCTGTCCTCAACCATCCGTCTTTTGTCAGTGTCTCCTTGGTTAGTTCTTCATCGTTATAATAACCCATCATGACAGACGGACTCTTGACCTGAATCTCACCGTCTACAAACCTTACCTGACATCCCTCAACAAGACGTCCGACAGAATCCAGCTTTTCCAATCGCTCATAATCAGGAGCCGCGATCTTAGGTGAACACTCAGACATACCGTAGCCCTGGCCGATTGTAATTCCAAGGCCGATAAGATTGAGTGCCAAATCTTTTGCCAGATATCCGCCGCCGCTTATAATCTTATGAAAATCCGGTCCTAACAGCTCATCCTTAATCGTCCTTCTTGTGACCTCACGTTTCTTTCTGTGCAGCATAACTATTCTGTTGTAAATGGTCTTGCTTATCATAGGTACACAGCGGAGTACCGTAGGTCTGAACACCGTAATATAATGGAAAAGTTTTGATACATCCGGATATAAAGTGTCAAGTACTTTTGTACAAAAAATCTTATATAAAAATGTACAATTATTCTGATGCTTGGATATAGTCCTTAACTCTATAAGAACGTCCAT
>CADBCZ010000001.1 GCA_902793335.1 uncultured Lachnospiraceae bacterium | reverse complement strand
ATACTTAGAAACTCTTATCTACGGACAATCAAGACATAAAAATATACCATAATATATCGTAATACGGCGTTCGTAAAAGAAAATAAAACATCCCTACAAACCCAAATTTGGAGGAAGACAAAATGGCAACATGGAATTCTAGAGGTCTTCGCGGCTCTACGTTAGAAGACCTTATTAATATGACAAATGATATATATCTGGAAAAGGGGCTTGCGCTGGTTCAGAAAATACCTACACCGATTACACCGATAGAAATTGATAAGGAAAGTCATCACATTACACTCGCCTATTTTGATAAGGATTCTACGGTTGACTATATAGGAGTTGTGCAGGGTATTCCGATTTGTTTTGATGCTAAAGAGTGCAATACAGATACATTTCCTATGGCTAACATACATGAGCATCAGATGAAGTTTATGGAACGTTTTGAAGCTCAAGGCGGTGTGAGTTTTCTCATAGTATTCTTTTCTGCGAGAAATGAAAGTTATTATCTTCCTTATCGCATCCTTAAGGAATATTATGATAGAATTGAAAGAGACGGACATGCCAGGAATTTCAAGTATAATGAATTGGATCCGAAGTATTTCATAAAACCACAAGGCGGGGCTTTGGTACATTATTTGGAACCACTTAATACCGATCTGGTTGAGAGAAAGAAAATAAAATAAGTTGAATTTTAAAAGTGTTTGTGAGAAATCATGAGCGCTTTTATTCATTTTTTTACTTGAAACTGTTACTTTATTGATATATACTATTAATTTGAGTAAGCTTGAGATTGTGAGGAGGATATATATGGAGTACTTGGGAGTTTTTGCATTTGTCATGGTACTTTGCTATATGGGTTTACCGGGTCAGGTTAGGCAGTTAGAATCAAAAGTTAAAAAACTTAACAAGATGGTTTCTAATAATATAAAAGGAGAAAATGTTATGTCTAAATTAATTAATGATTTAGTTGGAAAAGATTGTATTGTTAAATCAGATGCTGGATTAGAGCTTATATCAAACAATGAAATTGAATGTAAGATTCTTGAAGCTGATGAAGATTGGTTAAAGATTGAATATACTGAGAAAAAAGGTGATCTGGTTACAATGCTTTTAAGAATTGATGACATTGAAAGAGTTGAAATACTTAAAAATAATGAGGCATAAACAGTTATTATATAACAGCATTTATACAAATTAACTTGATAATAGTGATATAGGAGATTAATAGAAATGGCAAAAATTATACTTACAGGTGACAGACCTACAGGAAAACTTCACATTGGACATTATGTTGGTTCTTTAAAGAGACGTGTTCAGTTACAGAATTCTGGAGAATATGACAAGATATTTATCATGATAGCTGATGCACAGGCACTTACAGATAATGCTGATAATCCTGACAAGATTAGAGAGAACATTATTGAGGTTGCTCTTGATTATCTTGCTTGTGGAATAGATCCTTCAAAATCTACGATACTTATTCAGTCTCAGATACCTGAGCTTACTGAGCTTTCGTTCTATTATATGAACCTTGTTACAGTATCAAGATTACAGAGAAATCCAACTGTTAAATCAGAGATTCAGATGCGTAATTTTGAGGCAAGTATTCCTGTTGGATTCTTTACTTATCCGATAAGTCAGGCTGCTGATATAACGGCTTTTAAGGCTACAACCGTTCCGGTTGGTGAAGACCAGATGCCTATGATTGAGCAGTGTAAGGAAATAGTTCATAAATTTAACAGTGTTTACGGTGAGGCGTTAACAGATCCTGAGATTTTATTGCCTGATAATAAAGCATGTATGAGATTGCCGGGTATTGATGGTAAGGCTAAGATGAGCAAGTCTCTTGGAAACTGCATTTACTTATCTGATGATGCTGAGACTGTTAAGAACGCCGTTATGCGTAAGATGTACACAGACCCTAATCATATTCAGGTTTCAGATCCGGGTCAGGTAGAAGGTAATATGGTATTTACATATCTTGATGCATTTTGTAATGATGATCAGTTTGAGAGATACCTGCCTGAATACAAGAATCTCGATGAGCTTAAAGACCATTACAGACGTGGTGGACTTGGCGATGTTAAGGTTAAGAAGTTCCTTATAAATGTTCTTGATGAGGAATTAGAGCCAATCAGAAAAAGACGTCATGAATATGAGAAGGATATTGCTTATGTTTATGAAGTTCTTCGTAAGGGTAGTGAGGCTGCAAGAGAGGTTGCCGCAAAGACACTCTCAGATGTTAAAGATGCGATGAGAATCAATTATTTTGAGGATCAGGAATTAATTCAGAAGCATATTGAAAAATATAAGAGCGCTGAATGATAAAACGTGAATAAAGAAATTATTAAGATTATGATGAGGTATAAAAACCTTTTTATAATATAATTATTAAGAATTAGGAGACGTAAGAATGGAAAATTTACTGCACACTCCGGAGGGAGTAAGAGATATCTACGATGATGAATGTAAGAAGAAGCTGAAGGTACTTGACAAATTGCATCATGTTTTATCTCTTCATAGCTACAGTGATATAGAGACGCCGACTTTCGAATTCTTCGATATTTTTAATCAGGATAAGGGTTCGGCAACTTCGAACGAGATGTACAAGTTCTTTGACAGAGAGAATAATACACTTGTGCTCCGTCCGGATATTACTCCCGGTATTGCAAGATGTGTTGCTAAGTATTATAACGATGAGGCGTTTCCTATTCGTCTTTGTTATCAGGGAAAAACATTCTTTAATACCAGAGGACATCAGGGTAAGTTAAATGAGATAACACAGATTGGTTGTGAGCTTATCAATGACGATTCGTCTGCCGCTGATGCAGAGGTAATAGCAACTGCGATTGACTGCTTCAAGGCATCAGGTCTTACAGAGTTTCAGATTGAGATAGGTGAGGTTGAATTCTTCAAGGGAGTGATCGGTGAGGCAAATCTTACTGCTGAAGAAGAGGATGAAATAAGAAAATGTATTCATAACCGTAATTTCTTTGCCCTTGAGTCATTTATTAAAGATATTAATATGCCGGAGAACGTAAGAAAAGTACTTCTTTCATTTGATCAGTTATTCGGTGGCATTGAGATGTTGGAAAATGCTAAGAAATTAGTTACTAATGAGATGTCTATTAATGCGATTGACAGACTTTCAAAAGTATATAAAGCTCTTTCGTACTCAGGATATGAAAAGTATGTATGCTTTGATTTTTCATTGCTTTCCAGATATGAATATTATACCGGTATAGTATTTAGAGGATATACTTACGGAACGGGTGATGCTGTTGTCAAAGGTGGACGTTATAACAACTTGCTCAATAAATATGGCAAGGATGCACCTGCAATCGGTTTTGCATTCTACATTGATGATCTTATGATGGCACTTAGCCGACAGAAGATCGAGGTTGAGATTGATAATGCCGGAAGCATAATTATTTACGATATCGAACAGCAGAAGGCAGCTGTTGAACTTGCCGGATATATGAGAAAATCAGGTAAGAAGATAGAGCTGATTAGAAAATCCAAGAAAAAAGAAGTTGTAGATTACGCAGAATTTGGTAAGAAGAATCATTTCTCCGGAATGTTCTATCTTACATCTGACACTACGGTTGATGTGCATGATCTTATTTCCGGTGATGTCAGTGAAATGAAAATTGAGGATATCAGACATTCGAATATATAAAAATGATGTGTTATTAATGACATAAATATAATATTTAAGTCAGATGAATATAATTTTACAGAAATGAGGAAATAAAATCATGCGATATATTACATTTGCCCTTGCAAAAGGTAGACTTGCGAAAAAAACACTTTCATATCTCGAGCAGATCGGTATTACCTGCGAAGAAATGAAAGATCCCGATACAAGAAAACTGATATTTGTCAATGAAGAATTAAAACTTCGTTTCTTCCTTGCAAAAGCAGGAGATGTACCTACATATGTTGAGTATGGTGCAGCTGATATTGGAGTAGTAGGAGCAGATACAATACTTGAGGAACAGCGTGATAATATATACGAGGTTTTAGATCTTGGATTTGGTAAGTGTCGTATGTGTGTATGCGGACCTGCATCAGCTAAAGAGATTCTGACAAAGAATGAAATTATTCGTGTAGCAAGTAAATATCCTAACATTGCAACAAATTATTTCAAAAATAAGAAGAATCAGACGGTTGAGATAGTTAAGCTTAACGGTTCAGTTGAACTTGCTCCTATCGTTAATCTGTCCGATGTTATTGTAGATATTGTTGAAACCGGAACGACACTTAAAGAGAATGGACTTGAGGTTCTTGAAGAGATTTGTCCATTGTCATGTCGTATGGTTGTCAACAAAGTAAGCTTTAAAATGGAGCAGGATAGAATACTTAAGATAGTTAAAGATTTAAAAGCTTTGTTATACGAGAATTGAGTATATGAATAACGATAAATTAAAGAAAAAAATAATTAAATTCATATGTGTTGCAGTTGTATTTTTGTGTATTATTGTATTCGATTTTATTAAAAATTTTAATGATAATGAATCTGTCAGTAATGAATCGATAAACACACAATCATCTATTGTTGAGATAAGTGATTCTGAAGTAAATGATTCCGAAGAAATAAATGATAACGATAAAGATATTATTTTAAATAATGACAATGAAGCTTTAGATGAATCGTCAGAAGTTAATTCAGATGATAACTGTGATGAAAAAGATAAAAATACAAAAGAGTATACTTTCAGAACACAGTCACAGTTCACCGGACATTTTGAAAAACATGGTGAAGAAGTTGGTTGTAAGAGTGAAGAGGAATATCTTGCAGCAGCAAATGCTGTGATCAATAATCCCAAGGCCTTACATAAACTCGAGGCTGAGGATAATGACCACATTTATTACATTGAAGATACCAATGAGATAGTTTTCTTATCGCAGGATGGATATATCAGAACATATTTCATTTGCAGCGGTAAGGCATATTACGACAGACAGTAATTATAATTAATTCATATACCACATAAGAAAGGAACATAAATCATGAGAATTGTAAAGTTAACTCAGGAAACTAAAAAGAATCTTTTAAATGATCTTTTAAAGCGTAGTCCTAACAATTACACTGAGTATCAGGATACAGTACAGGAAATTGTTGACAATGTAAGAGAAAATGGAGACAAAGCGCTTTTTGAGTACACTAAAAAGTTTGATAAGGCTGATATAAATGCATCAAATGTTAAAGTAACAGATGCAGAGATTGAAGAGGCATATAAGGAAGTTGACCCACATCTTGTTGAGGTTATAAGAAAAGCACTTGTCAATATCAGAGAGTTTCATGAGTTACAGAAACAGAATTCATGGTTTACAACCAAAGAGAACGGAACCATGCTTGGTCAGAAAGTAACTCCGCTTAATTATGTCGGTGTATATGTACCGGGCGGAAAGGCGGTATATCCGTCATCAGTACTTATGAATATTGTCCCTGCCAAGGTTGCCGGAGTTAACCATATTATAATGACAACACCTTGTAATGCTGAGGGTAAAGTTTATCCTACAACACTTGTTGCCGCTAAAGAAGCTGGAGTTGACGAGATATATAAAGCAGGTGGTGCTCAGGCTGTAGCAGCACTTGCGTTTGGTACAGAGTCTGTTCCTAAGGTTGACAAGATAGTTGGACCGGGTAACATTTTTGTTGCACTTGCAAAACGTGCCGTTTACGGATATGTAAGCATTGATTCTATTGCTGGTCCTTCAGAGATTATGGTACTTGCTGATGACAGTGCAAATCCACGTTTCATAGCTGCAGACCTTTTATCACAGGCAGAGCACGATGAACTTGCATCATCAATTCTTGTTACTGATTCAGAGGAATTTGCAAAAAAGGTTTCAGAAGAGGTGGATGGTTTTGTTAAAGAGCTTTCAAGAAAAGATATAATTCAGAAATCACTTGATAATTACGGTTATATTCTTGTTTGTGATAATATGAATGAAGCTGTTGAGGCTGTAAATGATATAGCGTCTGAGCATCTTGAAATTGTCACAAGAAATCCATTTGAACTTATGATGAAGGTTAGAAATGCAGGAGCAATCTTTGTCGGGGAATACAGTTCTGAACCGCTTGGTGATTACTTTGCAGGGCCTAATCATGTTCTCCCGACTAACGGAACGGCTAAGTTTTTCTCGCCGTTATCTGTAGATGATTTTATAAAGAAGAGTAGCATAATTTATTATTCAAAAGAGGCTTTAGAACCGATTCACAAGGATATCATTGACTTTGCTAACAGTGAGCAGTTAACAGCTCATGCTAATTCCATTAAAGTGAGATTTGAATAATTAACAAAAGATTCTTTGGAGATAATTTGGGAATGGACAAGTATAAAAAGATTTTTTGGGGAATTGTTTCATTTGGTCTCGCTTTATTGACTATTAAAGTTGTTTTTGCACAGAGCGGCACAATGTCTATGTCGCAGCTTTTGACAGTGACGGCTAGATCTAATAAATGGATGTTGTTTATAGCAATGTTCTGTTCGTTTTTATTTATCTTTTTTGAGGGTATAGCGATTGTTTCGATATTGTCAAATGCCGGATATGAAAGAAGCTTATATGATGGTATGGTTTATGCTGCTTCGGATATTTACTTTTCATCAATAACTCCTTCTGCATCAGGAGGACAGCCTGCAAGTGCTTATTTTATGGTAAATGACGGTATTCCGGCAGGCGTTGTTACAGCTACTTTGATACTTAATCTGATGATGTATACTTTATCGATTATAGTTTTAGGTTTAGTTGCGTTTTTATTAAAACCATCTGCATTTATAAGTTTCAGTACTATCTCAAAGATATTTATTATTGTTGGTTTTATTGTGTTTTTGGCATTGTCATTAGTATTTTTGACTCTTCTAAAGAAGGGTGAGTGGCTTTTTGGAATCGTAACTAAAATTATTAATTTTCTAAGCAGAAAGAATATTATTCATAATCCGAATAAATTTAATTTAAAAATTAAGAAGATTATGTCCGATTATGAAAAATGTGCAGAAATGATATCAGGAAAGAAAAGGATATTGATTCAGGCATTTATATGGAACTTTTTACAGAGATTATCCCAGATATTAGTTTCGATGTTCGTATATATTGGAATGTTTCGCAATGTTGATAATGCTCTTGAAGTATATGTAAAACAATGTTTGATAACAATCGGTTTTAATTATGTTCCTGTTCCCGGTGCTATGGGAATAGCTGATTATTTGATGATTGATGGTTTTTCGGGTATTATGAAAAAGGCTGATGCTTTTAAACTTGAGATGGTAAGCAGAGGTATGTCTTTTTATATATGTGTTTTATTAGGCGCTGTAATTACACTTATTGGTTATTTGGTTAAAAGGAGAAAAAATGTTAGGAGTATATGATTTTACTGTTATATTGACATATTGTTCCATGATATCCGGAGTTATTGGCATAATCGTTGCCATGACAGGAATAGGACATCCTTTTTTGGGTGCTCTTTTCTTATTGGTTTCTGGTCTCCTTGATGGATTTGACGGTAAGGTTGCTAGAAAAAAGAAAGGTAGAACAGAATTTGAAAAGAACTTTGGCGTTCAGATCGATTCTATGTCCGATTTGATATGTTTTGGAGTTTTGCCGGCTGCAATTGCAATTTCCCTTCTGCGTGTCACAGGTTTATTTACCGAACTGAAAAGACATAAAGATTATGAAGGTAATTTATGGTTGCTTATTATTTTGGTTACCATTGCTATATTCTATATATTAGCTGCACTTATAAGACTTGCATATTTTAATGCTACAACAGAAGAACGCAGGGAAACGGCTGAAAAGACAGGTGTTGAGTATTTTTCGGGTCTGCCTGTAACTTCAGCAGCACTGGTTTTTCCGTTAACGCTTGTTGTACACTATTATACAAATGCTGATTTGACATTATTCTATTTTTTGATTATGCTGATTATGGCGATATTGTTCGTTTGGAACTTTAAGATTAAGAAGCCCGGAAAGGTTGGACTTGCTGTGATGGTTGGCATTGGAATTCTTGAACTTGTAGCAGTTATTTATATATTGAATTGTGGTTGATATGGATATATTAAAATTTTTATATGAGACAAAACCGGGAAGAATAATACTTCGTCCCTTAATAAACAGACCGGTTTCATGGATTTCCGGTATAATAATGGACAGCAGATTATCTAAGCTTTTAATACCTGCATTTGTAAAGCATAATCATATTAATTGTGATGACTATGTTCTTGATGATATTAACAGTTTTAATGATTTTTTCTGTCGCAGGATTAAAAATGGTCTTAGAAACATTAGCTTCAAGGAAACGGATTTTATATCTCCATGTGATGCTTTACTTTCAATAAAGACCATAAAGGATGGCAGAATATATAGTGCTAAACAGAGTTCATTTACTATTGCTTCGTTACTTCGGGACAGACGGCTTGCAAAAACTTTTGAAGATGGATATATGCTAGTCTTTCGTCTGTGCGTAGATCATTATCATAGATATATATATATTGATTCCGGTCAAAAATATAAAGACAGAAGGATTAATGGTTTTTATCACACTGTAAGACCGGTTGCAATTGAAAATTTTCCTGTTTTTATTGAAAATACTCGAGAATACAGTATAATTAATACAGATAATTTTGGAAGATGTGTACAGATGGAGGTTGGGGCATTGCTCGTAGGCAGAATTGTTAATAATAACAGCAATTCCTGCAGGATTTCCAGAGGGTACGAAAAAGGACATTTTGAGTATGGTGGTTCAACAATCATCGTGCTTGTGAAAAAAAACAGACTAAGATTATTAGACAGATTTATTAAGATAATTGATTCTGATAAAGAATTACCTGTGAAAATGGGTGAAACTTTAGGAGATAGGGAGAGTGAGGTACATTAATGGCAGGAAGAATAGCGTACGTTGAACGTAAGACTAACGAGACAGATATCAAAATGGAATTACACATTGACGGTTCCGGACAGACAAAAATTGATACGGGAATTGGTTTTTTTGATCACATGCTTAATTCATTTGCAAGACATGGTTTTTTTGATTTAAAAACTATCGTAAAAGGTGATCTGTATGTTGATTCTCATCATACTATTGAAGATACAGGTATAGTTCTTGGTGAGGCTATCAAGAAAGGTATCGGCGATAAAAAAGGTATTAAACGCTATGGTCAGAGACTTCTTCCCATGGATGAAACTCTTGTGTTGTGTGCAATCGATTTATCAGGAAGGCCATATCTTTCTTTTGATATGAATTTCACAACCGATAAAGTCGGATATTTTGATACAGAAATGGTTAGAGAATTTTTCTATGCTGTATCCTATGCTTCCGGTATGAATCTGCATATAAAACAGATTAGTGGTGATAATAACCATCATTTAATTGAGGCGGCATTTAAAGCTTTCGCCAAAGCTCTTGATGAGGCGACAATGATTGATCCCAGAATGAAAGATGCTGTACTTTCAACAAAGGGAACTTTATAATAAATTATTATCTGGAGGAATGATATGAGCTACATTAAGTTGATTACAAAAGTAAATGTTTCTGAAAATATAGGTTTGATAGCCAGTGAACTGGGGATTGATTATTGTGTCAGAGCCTATGCATATTCAAACGAAGGTGCTGATGAAGTTGCTTTTATGGATATGAAAGATTTTGAAGACGATAAGGAAGTCGATATAGAGAAAATCAAATCTATAGCTAAAAAATCTGAGGTGCCGCTTGTGGTATATGGTGGCATTAAGCGCATGGAGGATGTCAAGAAAATGCTCTATGCTGGTGCTGAGTTTGTATATATTGGACAGGCAGCAAAGGATGACATCAAATTTGTAAAAGAGATGTCGGATAAATTTGGGCGTGAAAAGATTGGTGTTGCAATATCATTAACGGATTCTAATATTAAGGAATTTGCTTTGGAATGCAAAAAAATGGGAGCGGGCGGGATATGGTTTACAGGAGATCCTGCCGGCAATGAAAGAATCATAAAAGATATCAAAAATGCTGTTGGTATTCCCGTAATGATTAATATTAATGAGAATGATGTAGAAAAGGCTATTGAACTTCAGAAAGCTACGGAGACTGATGCTATCCTTTACACAGGTTCTGACCGTATTAATTGTATGGAATGGAAATATGCCATGAAACAGGCTGGAATTCCTGTTAATACATTTGAGAGTGCGGTACCATTTAGTGAGTTTAAGTTAAATGCAGACGGTTTAATTCCTTGTATAGTTCAGGATTTTAAGACGAATGAAGTTCTTATGATGGCTTACATGAATGAAGAATCATATAATAAAACATTAGAAACCGGAAGAATGACTTATTTTTCAAGAAGTCGTAATAAATTATGGGTAAAAGGTGAGGAAAGTACTCATTTTCAGTTTGTAAAAGAACTTATAATTGATTGTGATAAAGATACAATTCTTGCTAAAGTTTCACAGATTGGTGTAGCATGTCATACAGGTAACCCAACGTGCTTCTTTACACCTTTGGCATCAAAGGAATATAATAATACCAATCCGCTTACTGTATTTAATGATGTTTATAACACTATAGTTGATCGTAAGAAACATCCTAAGGAAGGTTCATATACCAATTATCTTTTTGACAAAGGTATTGATAAGATACTTAAGAAGGTTGGAGAGGAATGTACAGAGATTGTTATTGCTGCAAAAAATCCTGATCCTGAAGAGATTAAATACGAGATTTCTGATTTCTTATATCACTGTATGGTTCTCATGGTTGAACGTGGGGTGACCTGGGATGATATTATGAAGGAGCTGGATAATCGCCATTAAAGCCATTGTAATTATTATTTGACAATATGTGATTATATTGTAAAATGTTATTATATATTTTTAACCGGAGGCTTGGTGTGATAGATAAAAATACTCGATTGTGTCAGCTTAATAATTATGTTAGTATTTTTAATTGTGATGACACCGGTAACATTTCTATTGATTATAAAATAGATAGATTTTATCTTGAAAAATAATAAAAAAGGAGACGGTATTATGGTATTTCTTAGTGAGCTTGTAACATATTTAATCAAAGTCATAGCACTTGGGTTAATTGCTTTTGCCGGAATTATGTGTGGTATTAATTCAGCCAAGAAGAAAAATGCGTTAGCAGAAAGTTCTGACAATGAAAAATCAGCAGAATAATTAGTATTTTGATTGGATTGACTTTAAAAAGTGATTGTAAAACATTATAATTTGAATTATAAAATTTAGATTATAATGTTTTTTTGTGAATACAAAAAAAAGTGAGGAAAATGTTGTGAAAAAATATGGACTTAATGAATTAAGAAAAATGTATCTTGAGTTTTTTGAGAGCAAAGATCATCTTAAGATGAACAGCTTTTCGCTTGTTCCACAGAACGATAACTCTCTTTTGCTTATCAACGCAGGTATGGCTCCGCTTAAGCCTTACTTTACAGGACAAGAGATTCCGCCTAGAAAAAGAGTGACTACATGTCAGAAATGTATTCGTACCGGTGATATCGAAAACGTTGGTAAGACAGCAAGACATGGTACCTTCTTTGAAATGTTAGGTAATTTCTCTTTCGGAGATTATTTCAAAAAGGAAGCTATTTCATGGTCATGGGAGTTCCTTACTGAAGTTTTGGAAATGGATCCTGAAAGATTATATCCTTCAGTATATCAGGATGATGATGAAGCATTTGACTTATGGCATGAAATGATTGGAATTCCTAAAGAGAGAATCTTTAGATTTGGAAAAGAAGACAATTTCTGGGAACATGGCTCAGGTCCATGTGGCCCGTGTTCTGAGATATATTATGACCGTGGTGAAAAATATGGATGTGGCAAACCTGATTGTACTGTAGGTTGTGACTGTGACAGATACATGGAAATCTGGAACAATGTATTTACTCAGTTTGATAACGATGGTAAAGGTAATTATACAGAGCTTGAGAATAAGAATATCGATACAGGTATGGGTCTTGAGAGACTTGCGTCTGTTGTACAGGATGTAGACTCTATCTTTGATGTTGATACAATAGAAGCTCTACGTAATAAAGTTTGTGAGTTTGCAAACGCAATATATCACACAGATGAGAAGAAAGATGTATCAATTCGCTTGATTACAGACCATATACGTTCTGCAACATTTATGATTTCAGATGGAATTATGCCTTCAAATGAAGGTAGAGGTTATGTCCTTCGTCGTCTGATCCGTCGTGCTGCAAGGCATGGAAGACTTCTTGGAATTGAGGGAGCTTTCCTTGCAAAACTGTCTGAGACTGTTATTGAAGGTTCAAAAGACGGATATCCTGAGTTGGAAGAGAAGAAAGAATTCATTTTCCGTAATCTTTCTATTGAAGAGGAAGCATTTAACAAGACAATAGATCAGGGACTTGCGATTCTTGCAGATCTTGAAAAGGATATGGCGAATAAGAATGTTAAGGAGCTTGCCGGTGCTGAGGTATTCAAACTATATGATACTTATGGATTCCCTGTTGACCTTACTAAAGAAATCCTTGAAGAAAAGGGATATACAATAGATGAGGAAGGCTTTAAGGCTTGTATGGAAGAACAGCGTACAAAGGCCAGAAATGCAAGAAAGACAACTAATTATATGGGCGCTGATGCAACTGTATATGATGATATCGATCCGACTATAACAACAGAATTTGTTGGATATGACAATGATAGTTTTGAATCAACAATTACTGTACTTACAACTGACGCAATTGTTGATGCGATTGTAGCAGGTGACGAAGCAACATTGTTTGTAGAAAAGACTCCTTTCTATGCAACAATGGGTGGACAGCAGGGTGATACGGGTGTGATTACATCGGGTGATTCAGAGTTTGTTGTTAAGGACACCATCAAATTAAAGGGTGGTAAATACGGACATGTTGGAACCGTTACAAAAGGAATGTTTAAGGTAGGTGATACTGTATCACTTTCGATTGATACAATTGGACGTGCTGATACATGTAAGAACCACAGTGCGACTCATCTTCTTCAGAAGGCTTTAAAGACTGTACTTGGTAATCATGTTGAACAGAAGGGTTCCCTTGTTACACCTGACAGACTCCGTTTTGACTTTTCACATTTTTCAGCAATGAGTGATGAGGAAATTGCTCAGGTTGAGGCTATGGTTAATGAGAAGATTGCTGAAGGTCTTAATGTCAATATTAAAGAAATGCCGATTGAGGAAGCTAAGAAGACAGGTGCTATGGCTTTATTTGGTGAAAAGTATGGCGATACTGTAAGAGTTGTCAATATGGATGATTATTCGATTGAGTTCTGTGGTGGTACTCACGTTAAGAACACAAGCTCAATAGCTTTGTTTAAGATAGTTTCTGAGTCAGGTATTGCATCTGGTGTTCGCCGTATAGAAGCACTTACCGGTAAGGGAGTACTTAACTATTATAAGAGTCTTGAAGAGAAGATTGCCAAAGCTTCAGAACTATTAAAGACAAATCCTGATCAGCTTATTGACAAGATTACTCATACACTTGCTCAGGTTAAAGAATTATCTTCTGAGAATGAATCTTTAAAGGCTAAGCTTGCTAACGAATCACTTGGAGATGTAACTTCGGATATGATTACTGTTGGTGATTTTAATGTAATAGCAACATCTGTTGACGGTGTTGATATGAATGGACTGCGCGATCTTGGAGATCAGCTCAAAGAAAAGGTTTCGGAGGGTATCGTAGTTATTGCTTCAGCTAACGGAGATAAGGTTAATTTGATCGCTATGGCAACAGACGCCGCAGTTAAGGCAGGTGCGCATGCAGGTAATCTTATCAAAGAGGTTGCACCGCTTGTCGGTGGTGGCGGCGGCGGACGTCCTAACATGGCTCAGGCCGGTGGTAAGAATCCTGCAGGAATTGCTGATGCAGTTGCTAAGGCTTTCGAAGTTGCAAAAACACAGCTTTCGTAATTAAATGATAAAAATACAGTTACAATACAAACATGAAAATGATTAACAGAATTAAAAAGGATATATCCATTAATTACAAAGGTATTATATTTATAATTGTATATTTTACAATAATACAACTTTTATTTGGGTATATTTGTCCATTCAGATTATTAACCGGTATTCCCTGCCCTGCGTGTGGACTTACCAGGGCGGGATTATCGCTTTTGTGTTTTGATATTGATAAAGCATTGTTCTATAATCCGATGATTATACCAATTGCTTTACTTATCACTTATTGGTTTATATACAGATACATTCTGAATAAAAAGGCTCCTTATATAACATGTATTACAATATTGTTATGTATAGCATTATTGTTATTATATGTGTATAGAATGTATAAGGATTTTCCGAATCATTATCCAATGGAATATCTACCGCGTAATATATTATCACCTATATATAATTTTATAGGTGAGATGTATGGTATTTATTTATTTAATATCAAATAATGATTAAATAATCATTATAGGAAGGAGAGATTGAATATGTATGATGATGAACTATCAGTAGGTCAATGGCTTGGTACATTATTTCTTTTATGTATCCCTGTTGTTGGATTAATTCTCTTGTTTATCTGGGCTTTTGGCTCTAACACTCAGATTGATAAGAAGCGTTATGCTCAGGCGCAGTTGATTTTTGCAGCGATCGGACTTGTACTTGGTATAATTTTCACAGTGATTTTTGGTGCTGCATTAGTAACAATGTTTTCTGCGATAGGTGGTTGATTAATACCTTAAATTACTGATAATAATTACAGGAGGTAAAGTGATGGATAATAAAATGACATTAGGTCAATGGGTGCTTACTTTGCTTGTTTCAAATATTCCTTGTGTCGGTTTTGTATTACTAATTATTTGGGCTGCCGGTGATGGTGGTGGATATAGTGCAAGAAAGAATTTTTCTGTTGCATATCTGATTTTCATGATTATAATGTATGTTATAAGCTTTTTGTTAAGTACATTTACAAGCATTGGTGCATATATGATGGGTAATGCCCCATACGGATTAATATTTTTCTAGAATAAATATAATTAATACTATTGATTTTTTTAAAAAATTGTTGACGTATTAGAATTTTATGTTATAATTTTCTATGTGTTTAAAATAACCCAAGGTTGTATGAGAGACACAATATGCAACTGAAGGGAGGTCGGGTGAGAGAATGTCAAATGTTATAGTTAAAGAGAACGAGACTTTGGACAGCGCTCTTCGTCGTTTCAAGAGAAATTGTGCGAAGGCTGGTATTCAGCAGGAGATTCGTAAGAGAGAACATTACGAGAAGCCAAGCGTTAGACGTAAGAAGAAGTCAGAGGCAGCTCGTAAAAGAAAATTCAACAAATAATCAATATTATTATGATTATCAGAGTCATTGTTTTTACAATGACTCTTTTTTTGCATAAAAAGAAGTGCTGGTTCATATACTTTAACAAGTGATTTTGTGGGAAGATATATGAACATACCCGAAGATGTATTACATAATGACATAATATTGAAGATAATAGGTAATAAAGAGGCAGTGATTGAAAATTTTAAAGGTATACACTTATATACAGACGATGAGATTGAGATAGCCGGTAAGAAGGTAATGTTAAAAATATCAGGCTCTGACCTGCGTGTTAATTATTTTTCGGGTTGTGATATGAAAATATCGGGTCTGATAAAATCAATTTCTTTTTGTATGAATGGAGAACTATGATTTTAAAATTATTAAGATTTATATTGGGTTATGTTCTTGTTGAAATTAATGGTTTTGCCCCTGAAAGATTAATTAATCTCTTAATTAAAGATGAGATAGTAATTTGGGATGTTATACAAACTGGAAAAGGATATAGATTTTACATTGGCAGAAAGAATCTTTTGGCTATAAAACCATATCTTCAAAAAACTAATATCAAATTAAATATTGTCAAACGGATCGGTTTTCCATACTTATTCAGGCGTAATAAAAAGAGGGCGGCATTTTTGATCGGTCTTATATTTTTTGTTTTAATTATTTACATACTTTCACTTTTTGTTTGGGAAGTAAAGGTTACTGGAGAGAATCATTTAATTGCCGAGGAAATGTTAAAATATATAGAGAATAATTATATTCCTTTAGGAACGCTAAAAGCAGATGTTGACTGTACTGAACTTGAAAACAGACTTAGAGTGGATTTTAAAGAGATTTCATGGATAAGTTGTGAGTTAAAAGGTACAGGGCTAACTATCCACTTAGAGGAAGGTATACAGCCTGATAATAAAAAGGAGGATAAACCTGCCGGGGATGTCATTGCTATGAAAAATGCAGTGATAACAAAGATGATAACAAGACAGGGAACTCCTGTTGCCAAGGTGAAAGATAAAGTGAAAAAGGGTGATATTCTGATTTCAGGTACGGTATATATTTATGATGACAATAATGAGATAATAGAAACAAGTTATATATCCGCAGATGGTGATATATATGGTAAAACATCCTACAATTATGATGATTATGTAGATTTAAACTTTTACGACAAACAATATAAAGACGGAGTAAAAAAATATATAACGCTGTTTGTAATGGATTATTGTTTAACTCCTTATTTACCTAAGATGGAAAATGATAATTATGACACATATACTCAGATTCATAAATTTAGAATTTTCCAGAATTTTTACCTGCCGATAGGGTATAAAGAGATAGTTAAGACTCCGTTTGATTTAAAAAGTGTTGAAAGAACTAAAGAAGAAGCTGAAGCTATTCTTAGCGAAAGACTCAACAAAAAAATAAAAGAATTTGAAAAAAATGGGCTGAAAATAGTCAAAAATAATGTTAAAATAGAAGAGCATAATAATAAAATCGTAGCTAAAGGAAAGATTACAGTGATTGAACCAATAGCCGGTTTTAGAAAATCGGGAGATAACAATGAGTAAAATTGAGAAGAATATCAATATACCTTCAGAATACATTGCCGATGTATTCGGTCAATATGATGGGAATGTCAACAAAATTGAACGCGCACTTAATGTTACATTGATTGTTCGTGGTGATGAATTAAAAATTATAGGAGAAGAAAAATCTGTTAACAGAACAATTGATGTAATGGAATCTTTGGTTAATTTAGCTTCCAGAGGAAATGATATTACAGAACAGAATGTTAACTATATAATTTCTTTATCGATGACGGATCAAACGGAGGCTGTTAATGAAATAGACAGAGATATTGTATGTCACACTGTTAATGGAAAGCCTGTTAAGGCAAAGACTGTTGGGCAGAAAAAATATCTGGACTCAATTGATGATAACATGATAGTGTTTGGCATTGGACCGGCCGGTACGGGAAAAACTTATCTGGCTATGGCAAAAGCTATAACAGCATTTAAAAATAATGAAATTAATAGGATTATTTTAACCAGACCTGCTATTGAAGCAGGTGAGAAACTTGGATTTTTACCGGGTGATTTACAGAGTAAGGTAGATCCTTATTTAAGACCTTTATATGATGTTTTGTATGAGATAATGGGAGCGGACAGTTTTATCAAAAATATGGACAAAGGACTGATAGAAGTTGCACCGCTTGCATATATGAGAGGTAGAACACTAGATAATGCATTTATTGTACTTGATGAGGCACAAAACACAACACCTGCACAGATGAAGATGTTTTTGACAAGAATTGGTTTTGGTTCAAAAGCAATTATTACAGGTGATCTTTCACAGAAGGATATCCCCAAAGATGCTACAAGTGGTTTAGATGTTGCACTTAAGGTTTTGAAAAATGTTGATGATATTGCAGTCTGTCAAATGACGAGTGCTGATGTTGTAAGACATCCTCTTATACAAAAAATTGTAGAAGCTTATGACAAATATGAAGAAAAACAGAGTAAACGTACGTCGCGTAATGCTTCTAAAAATATCAGAAAATAATCACCATATTTTGTATAGACTTGATTTATCAACCTATATAATGTATAATAATTCTGTTTTTATGAATTAACAATATTTTTCTTTGTTAGGAGTTTCTATGACGATACTATTAGATAATGAGACAGACATTTCTCTGGGAATTGAATATGAAAAGATAGCTGATAAAGTTGTCAATGCAAGTCTTGACTATCTGAAATGTCCATATGAATGCGAAGTTAACATACTTCTTACGGATAACGCCGGGATTAGAGTGGTTAATAATGAGACTAGACATATTGACAAAGAAACAGATGTCTTATCTTTTCCCTCAATATATTTTGAAGTTCCGGGGGATTTTTCTATTGTTGAGAATGATATATCATCAAACTTTAATTCTGATTCAGGCGAATTAATCCTTGGCGATATTATGATTTCTTTGGAAAAAGTAATTGAGCAGTCCAAAACGTATGGACATAGTGTTACCAGAGAATATGCTTTTTTAATTGCTCACAGCATGTTACATCTTTCGGGATACGATCACATTAATGATGATGAGAGAGCTGATATGGAACGCATGCAGGATGAAATTTTGTTATCTATAGGTTATACAAGAGATTGCCGGTAATATACGAAGGAAAATTAAGCTTACGATTAGGAGATGACTATATGAAAAAAACAACATTAAAGAAAATTGTAACGTATTCTATTGTTATTTCGACAATGTTTTCGCTGGTTGCATGTGGCAAAAAAGAGGAGCCTGCAACAACAGAAGCAACAACAGAGGCAACAACAGAAGCAGCAACAGAAGATCCTCATGAAGGTGAGAATTATAATGAACTTACCGGTGAATGGTCTAAGGATTATACTCCACACAGACCAATTGCTGTTATGATCAATAACCTGAAGGAAGCGCTTCCTTCTTCAAGTACAAAACAAGCTGATATCATTTATGAATGTATGGTTGAGGGTGGCATTACTCGTATAATGCCAATATACTCTGAGTATTCTGATTTGGAAAAAGTTGGATCTGTTCGAAGTGCAAGACATTACTATATTAATATAGCAAATGAGTATGATGCTATTTACGTTCATTATGGTCAGTCGAAACCGGCTAAGAAGATGCTTGATAATGGTAAAATCAATAATATTAACGGAATGACCTATGATCCAGGCTTTTACAGAGACAGTGAACGGGTTGCTCCTCACAACGCATATACAACAGGTGAGAGAATTGTTCAGGGAATCAAGGATTTAGATTATTCTGATAAGTACAAGGAAACACATGAAAAAGTTCTGTCTTTTAATGAAGAGGATACAGATATTGAAGAAGGTGAAGCTGCTGATGCTACAATTCATGTAAACTTCAGTAATTATTCACAACCTTATTTTGTTTATAATGCAGATAAGAAGGTTTATGAGCGTTATGAATACGGTGAACCTCAGATTGATAATCTTGCAGCAGAAGATGATAATATTTTGACTTTTAAGAATGTTATTGTAATGCAATCAAAATATGAGTGCATTAATCCTAAGAATGATCTTCAGGAATTACAACAAGTAGGTGAGGGTAGCGGTTATTACCTTACAAATGGTAAAGCAATCAAAATTAAATGGTCAAAATCGTCTAAAAAATCCAAGACCAAATTCATGAAAGAAGACGGCAGCGAATTATTGCTTAATCCGGGAAAAAC
Organism: uncultured Lachnospiraceae bacterium; assembly: GCA_902793335.1. GTDB lineage: Bacteria > Bacillota > Clostridia > Lachnospirales > Lachnospiraceae > CAG-590. The sequence goes on along the minus strand of CADBCZ010000001.1, from coordinate 134,046 downwards.
ATGGATTTCAATAATCGGTTCAAGCGCCCAGGCAGGTTTAGTATTTGAGAGTGCATCAGGTGAAACCAAAGACGGAGAATTTACTCCTGTTAAGGAAGCCGGAGAATCAAACGATGACAGTGCATCAGATACTTCAGATGATGCATCAAGTGAAAACGCGCAATAATTTATTTGAGAGGACTATTTTATTAATAGTCCTCTTATACAATATTTAAGGCATATAATTGGGGGTTACATTATGTCAGATATAGAATTATTGGAAATTGCAAAATCAATGTGTGACAAGGCGTATGCACCATATTCTAAATTTTATGTTGGTGCGGCATTACTTACTGATGACGATAAGGTTTTTACGGGTTGTAATATAGAAAATGCTTCGTATGGTGCAACTAACTGTGCAGAGAGAACGGCTATGTTTAAAGCTGTATCGGAAGGATATACACATTTCAAAAAAATAGCTGTGGCAGCCAAAGATGGAAGTACTGCATATCCTTGTGGTGTTTGCCGTCAGGTCATGAATGAATTCATGTATGACGGAGAAGTTATATTAGAAGAAGCAGGGGAGGTAATTAAATATACGGTAAAAGAACTTTTACCGCATGGTTTCACGCTTTAGGAAGAAGGGGTGTAGAATGTATGAATTAATAATGTTTATACATATAGTGGGTGTTGCTGTTAGTTTTATTTCGCTTGCTGTTGTATGTCAACAAAAAAGCTCAGAAAACCAGAAAGTTATGATGATTGCTTCATTTTGCGGTTTAATTAGTATTGTGGGATACTTATTTGAAATTCAGGCAAGAAATGTTGACGAGATGTTAGTGACGGTTCAATTTGGATACATAGGAAAATGTTATATACTTGTTTTGATGATTATTTTTACAAGAAATTATTGTAGAGTTAAATTACCCGCGATAATTATTAAAGGTATTTTTGTTTTTAATACATTTATTCTGTTAACGATAATGACGTGTAAATATCATAAGTTCTATTATAAGGAATACCATATTTCCAATAAGGGACTTTTCCCACATTTTGTTACACAAAACGGTATAGGATATTATCTATATATGTTTGTGACATATTCGTCGGTATTCTATTATTGCATAGTTCTGATAAAGCAGATTAGAGAGAGTGAGAGTGCTGAACAAAAAAGACTATATCTTCTTTTGGTTGCAGTCATATTGCCTGCTGCTACAATGATTTTGTTTATTACAGGATTTGCTGATGGTGTCGATCTTACACCGATTGGAATAATAGCGTCATGTATTATTTTATTAATAGATGTATTTAAACTCGGATTGTTAGATACGATGGATGTTGCAAAAGACAGCATAATTGACCAGACCTTAGAAGGCGTGTTGGTTGTAGATTCAGATCAGAATCTGCTATATATTAACCCTATGGCAAATAAGGTTGCGGAACAATTAAGGGAAGTTTATGGTATTACTGATTTTTCATCATGGATATTTTCAAAATCCAGCAATCAGTTTGTATTTGAGGTTAATAATCATCAGTATGAGACAAAAATTTATCCGTTAGTTGATGCCAACCGTTCAAAAGGATACATAGCGTGGATATATGACCGGTCATTTATTGATAAGTACGAAGAGGGATTTTTGCTATGAATATACCAGAATAAATTTTATAGCTTCAGGTCATACTTTTTATAGAAAACCTAGTTTGGAGGTGTCTATGAAAAGGAGTCTGTATTTTGCTTTTTTTGCAATTGCTATTGGCATTATTTCACTTGGTGCAACATATTTTACAAGATACTTTTACCCTGAAAACTATGTAAAGGATAAAACAGGGAATTATATTAATATTACTGTATCCGAGAATAATTCGACATTTCCGGTTAATAAATCAACTGTTTTCAATGTTGAATATGATTATCCGGAGGAAGGAAGACTGTTAAAGGAACAGCTTAAATGCATTCCGGCGTTGCTCGGTTGTGATAAAGAAGGTGTTGAGAAATATCTTAATGATTATATGAATCATTTAAGCAGGGAAGATCGTGAAAAAGGATTGGTTTCCTACAAAATGATTTCCTATAATTCAAACGAGATTACATTGAGAAAAACTTTCAGGTCATCGACAACGGATGGATTTTACGCAAAATCCTTTAATGGCTTGATAGTTATATTAAAAAGTGATGAAAAAACAGTCTACGAATATACACAGATTTCAATATCTTCGTTACCGGAGGATATAAGAGAGGATATTCTTAAAGGATATTATTTGGAAAATGAGGAAGAACTATATAATTTCCTTGAAAATTATACCAGCTAAGTATAGGATGAAATTGATAAAATGTATGAAATTGTGATAATTGGTGCCGGAGCTGCAGGTCTTTCTGCCGCTTCAACGGCTATAATGCAAAAACCAGATACTAAAATACTCATTTTGGAAAGAGGTAATAAATGTGGTAGAAAGCTGTCTGCATCAGGAAACGGAAAATGCAATCTTACAAATTCGTTTTTTGAAAAAGACTGTTATTTTTCTAATAATTTATCATTTATTGAACAATTTGTAGATGATAACTCTCCAAATGATGTGATAGCTTTTTTTGAAAAATGCGGTTTGTTGGTTTATGAAAAAGACGGATATTATTATCCATTATCAGATATGGCAAGACAGGTTACAGACAGATTGTTAAATATTTGTGCATCACACAGAGTTGTGATTGAATATGATAAATGTGTTCTCGGTATTGAGCCGACCGATAATTTTAAAAGTTATTTGGTTAAGACTACCGATAATGAATACAAATGCAGAAAGGTAATCATTGCAACAGGAAGTAATTCATATCCTGGCCTTGGTGGTACGGAATGCGGATATGAACTTATTAAAAATATGGATATCGACATGACGGAAATTTTTCCGGTATTGATTCCGGTATATGTAGATGATGATAAACTTTCCATTGCACAGGGTGTTCGTATAAATGCCGAAGTAACTCTTGATTTTGGAGATAAGAAAATTAGAGAGCGAGGACAGGTTCAGATAAATAATAATAATCTTTCAGGAATAGCTATAATGAATCTTTCGTGCTATTTACCAAAGATTGAACAAGCATTGTTAAAGGACTGCTTTTATATTGATTATTTACCTTATATGTCATGGGATAAACTGAAAAGTTATATTAAAAATCAATGCCTTGATGATATTTGTGATAATATATTAAGTGTGTTAGAGGGGATTTTTCCATCTAAATTTGCAAAATATCTTCTTGATAAGCTTAATATAGATTCCCAAATTATAACAGCTAAAATTACAGAAAAGCAGATTAATAAGATTACTTCATACATTAAAAAGATGAGGTATACACCATTACCCCAATATGATAATGAAAAATCACAGGCTTCGCTTGGCGGTGTTAATATTGATGAAATTTGCGCCGATTCATATGAAACCAGGAAGTATGAGGGAGTATATATTGTAGGTGAAGCTCTTGATATTACCGGTAAATGCGGTGGTTATAATTTAACTTTTGCAATATTATCAGGTATTAAGGCTGCACAGAATGCGTTGGATAATTTGTGATTATTATTTTTAAGAAGGAATACAGATAATGATTGAAATACATAACATTAAGTTGCCGGTAAGTTATGACATTGGCTTTTTGGAACAAAAGATTGCTAAAAAACTACATTTAAAACAGATTCCGGAATATAAAATATTAAAAAGGTCAATAGATGCAAGAAAGAAACCGGATATTATTTATATTTATAAAGTTGGTGTAACACTTGATGATTTCAATAAAGAAGCAAGACTGGTCAAAAAAATTAACGACAAAAACGTTGCACTTATAAAACCTGTAGAATATAGCTTTGTTAATGAAATAAATGAGTTGGTCCAAACAGAACAGGGGAGTATTAATCTTAAACATCATCCGTTGATAGTAGGTGCCGGTCCGGCCGGGCTTTTTTGTGCTTATATTCTTGCTTTGTGCGGATTGAAACCGGTTATAGTTGAAAGGGGTTTGAAGGTAGAAGAACGCATTTTGAAAGTTAATAATTTTTGGAATGGCAATGGTCTTGATACTGAATGTAATGTTCAATTCGGTGAAGGTGGTGCAGGAACTTTTTCCGATGGAAAGTTAAATACACAGGTCAAAGACAAGTTTGGCAGAATTAGATTTGTTCTGGAGGAATTTGTGAAACATGGAGCAGACCCTTCAATTACTTATGATAATAAGCCCCATATAGGAACAGATGTACTTGTTTCAGTTGTTTCTGGTATTAGAAAAGAGATAGAAGAGCTTGGTGGAATATTTATGTTTGACACAAAACTTTCAGCTGTGTGTTTAGATGATAATGCCGATGGAAAAAGAGGTTATATTTCTAAGGTTTTATTATCGCATAAAGGCAAGGATACTTTGGTTGAAACAGATAATCTTGTTCTTGCTATAGGTCATAGTGCGCGGGATACCTTTTCAATGCTTTATAAATCAGGCGTTTCGATGACTGCTAAAGATTTTGCTATGGGCGTGCGTATTGAACATCCCGAAGGGGTAATCAGAAATGCAATGTACGGTGACGGCGAGGCTTTAGATATTTTACCTACGCCGCCATATAAACTCACCTATCAGACATCTTCAGGAAGAGGTGTTTATTCATTTTGTATGTGTCCGGGTGGATATGTTGTTAATGCATCTTCGGAAGACGGTTATACAGCAGTTAACGGCATGAGTTATAGTGGAAGAAATGGTAAAAACTCTAATTCAGCGCTTATAGTAACAGTTAGAACAAAAGATTTCAACTCTGATTCTCCGCTTGCGGGAATAGAATTACAGAGAAAATTAGAAAAAGCCATATATGAACAGGGAAAAGGGAAGATTGTTGTTCAGCGATATGAAGACTTTAAGAATGGAGTCCCGACAAATATTATAGGTGAAATTACACCACAGACAAAAGGAGAATATGTTTGTGGTGATGTTTCGAAATGTCTGCCGGATTATATAAAAGATTCTATTGTTGAGGCTATGCCATCATTTGATAAAGAGATTCCCGGTTTTGAAAATGGTGATGCAATAATGTCCGGTGTGGAAAGTAGAACTTCATCTCCGGTTAGAATTATCCGGGGAAAGGATTATCAATCTGAAAACTTCATAGGTATCTATCCTTGTGGTGAAGGTGCCGGATATGCCGGTGGAATAATGTCGGCAGCTATGGATGGAATGAAAGTTGCTGAGGCTATTATAAAAAACAATATAAATAAATTAAAAGAAGAGGACTAGTTATGAACGATGAAATGATTGCACGTATAAATACTTTATATCACAAGTCAAAAGCAGAGGGATTGACTCCGGAGGAAAAGGAAGAACAGCAGATGCTTCGTAAACAATATGTTGAAGCGATTAAGAGTAATATGAGAGCAACATTAGACCATACCAGTATTAAGAATCAGGATGGTACATTGACTCCGCTTAAAATGGTCAGACAGAAAAATCTTGCCGTAAAACAGGAAAAGAAAGATATTAGAACAGAGTTAAAAAAAAACGAAATGAATTAACTGTAGCTGAAGTCGCTAGCAGATCCGAACAAATCTGTGATTACATAATCAACAGTGAGTATTTTAGGACTAGTGATAATATTTGCGTTTATATAGCATTTAACAATGAAGTTAGTTGTGACAAAATAATCAATACTGCTTTTGAAGATAATAAACATGTTTATGTACCGGTAGTAGATATTAGTACTAAGACAATGGAATTTTATGAAATAACTTCGGATACTGAATGGAATATCAATGAATATGGTATTAAAGAACCTGTTTCAGGAGAGAATACAAAGAAGCTAATACCAACAAGTCAGACGCTGTGCCTGATGCCTGGTGTGGCTTTTGATAAGAATAAACACCGTATTGGATATGGTGGTGGATATTATGATAAATATCTGTCGGACAAGGAAAAATATATAACCATTGCGCTTTGTTTTGATTTTCAAATAATTGATACTGAGATTCCAAGTAATGAGTTTGATATATCTCCACAATATATTGCCACAGAGAAAGGAATAATGTAACCGGAGGTCATTATGGTATTACAGATTACATTAATTACATTATTTTTGATGTCGCTGTTATGTATTATTATTGCATTTCGTGTAAAAAGACATAATAACGGATTTATAATTATGTCTTCACTTGTTTTGGCGTCTGATATTATATGTGTTGCCTTAACAATGTATGAGGATTCCAATGCCGCAAGAATTTTACTTGCGGTATATTATCTGTGTCATTCATGGTTCTATTTTAGCATGTTATTACAGGTATTAAATGGAAAAAGAAAAAATTTCCGTTTAATTCTTTTGCCTAATTTTTTCCTGTCTATAACAGAAACAATTATCATGCTCAATGGCTTTTATAAAGATAAAGTTATGGAGGTTACCAGATATGTTTTCCTGGGCAGTGCCTGGTGGGTTGCTGAAAATTTTGAAGAGAAATCAGATGCCGTTTTTATTAGTTTTCAGACGTTTAGGATACTTAATTATTTTAGTGTTATAGCGCTGTTGTTTATTGTAATTATTCTTTGTATTAATTCTACAAAATTTTTCCGTGTAAGACTATATATTCTTATAGGAATTAATTTCTTCCTTCTTTTCGTTGAAACTATGGTTTCTTTTAAAAATATTCCTGTATGGGTAATTACTCTTTTTATGAATCTTTTGTGTTATCTTGGACTGTATTTCTCATGCTTTTATATCGACAGAAAGCTTAGGGACTGGTCACTTGTCAAATTCGCAAATGACATGAGTGACGGTTTCCTTCTTTATAACGAAAATAATGATTTGATTCATGTTAATGATCTTATAAAATATTCATTTTCTCAGGAATTAATTCAAAGTTTTAAATCCAAAGATAATCTTGATAAATGGATATCAGACACCATAGTTGTAGACAATGTTGAGGTCGTTAAGTATGTGTATGACGGTAAAGATGTATATTACAAGATAAAAAAATCAGAGTTAAATGATTACAATTTATATCTTGGAACGATTTATATCTTACATAATACTACTGAATCGATTAATAAAATATTTACAATGGAACAGGCTAATCTGGAGTTAGAAAAAGCTGCCAAGATGAAAACAGACTTTTTGGCGAATATGTCCCATGAGATAAGGACTCCTATGAATGCTGTAATAGGAATGACTGAGCTTGCTCTTAGAGAAAATCTGTCACCGAATGTAACAAACTATCTTTTACAGATACAGAATTCAGGACGTAATTTATTAAATATAATTAATGATATCCTTGACTTTTCCAAAATTGAAGCGGGTAAAATGGAAATAATACCTGATACATATGAGATTTTACATGAGATTGAAGATATTGCCAATGTTCTTGAAACGAGAATAGGTGATAAGAAACTGGAATTGTACGTGCCTTGTGAAACCAGCCTGCCGAGATTGCTCGAGGGTGATGTGATGCGTATAAGACAGATACTTATTAATTTAGCCAACAATGCTATCAAATTTACAAATGAGGGCGTGGTATTGATAAAAATTTCTACAGAAAAGATTTCTGAGGAAATGATTAATCTTATTATCCATGTTATAGATACAGGACAGGGTATTAAACCGGAAGATCTTACCAGACTATTTGAAAGCTTCCAACAGGTTGATACCAAACGTAATCGATCAGTAGAAGGTACGGGATTGGGACTTGCCATTTCACAAAAATTGTGTGAGGCAATGGATGGAGAAATAGGTGTTACCAGTAAGTACGGCGAAGGCTCAGATTTCTATTTTAATATACCACAGAAGATAGTTGACAATAAATCCGATCTTGTTGTCATTAATTCAGCGAAGAAACATGCAACATTAATACACGATAATTCAAAAATGCTTGATTTGTTTATTTTGGAGATGGATAAATTAGGAGTCGACGGTAAAACTATTGAAGATATTAAAGACTTTGAATTGTCGGGAGAATTTGATTATCTATTCTTTGATGAAAAAATATACAATAGTAAAATAAAAAGTTTTTTGGATAATAATCCTGAAGTTAACGGAGTTATTTTTATTAATTTCGGTTCTTCCTTTGTTCCTGATAGAACAAATCTAAGAGTTATGAGAAGACCATTAACTACTTTGGGGTTTGTCATGATGTTAAATGGAAAAGAAGAAAAAAGAATAGATTCGGGTAGTAACACCACTTTTAAGATTGATTTTGTTGCACCTGATGCAAAGATATTAATTGTTGATGACAATATTATTAATATTACTATTGTTGAAGGTTTGTTAAAACCTATAAATGCAAAATGTTATGGTGTTACAAGCGGTAAGGAAGCTGTAAACAAAGTTAGTTCTGAACCATTTGACCTGATATTTATGGATCATATGATGCCTGAGGTGGATGGAGTTGAAACAACCAAAATAATCAGAGAACTTATTCCGGAGGCAGCTGATACACCTATAATTGCTCTTACAGCTAATGCGATGGAAGGAGTGAAAGAGATGTTTATCAGTGCAGGTATGAATGATTATGTTGCAAAACCGATAGATATTAGAAATCTTGTCTCAAAAATAAAACAATGGCTTCCTGAAGAAAAAATTATTCAAAGTGATGCAATTTATGAATCATATGATAAAAACATGTCAGAATATGAAGGCCTTGACTACAAAAAAGCTCTAAAAGCCCTAGGCTCAGCAGAACTATACAGTACAATTGTAAGGGAATATTATCGAACAGGTGATGACAGATATAATGAAATTAAGATATTATTTGACAATGAGGACTGGTATGATTACACTATAAAGGTACATGCATTGAAGAGTAATTCGAAACAGATAGGGGCATATGAATTAGGAGAGTTGGCACAAAAAATTGAAAAAGCTGCTCAAAATAAGGATTATGACACTATTTATGAGAATAATGACAAGCTATTAAATGAATTCAGAAAAATATTGGATACTCTGTCAAAATACTTTGCGTCTGATAAAGAGATTAGTGAAAATCTTGGCGAGATAACGGATGATGTTTTGGACACTATACTTGAAGAATTATTGATAGCTTGTGATAAGCTTGATATGGATAATATGGAGGTTTGTAAGGAAAGGCTTAAAAAATATTCGTATGAGGAAGAAACTAAGGTCGTTATAGGTGAAATATTTGATGCAATAGATAATATTGACATTGACACCTGTGTTGAATTGATTGAGAAAATCAAAATTATTAATCAACAATAATATGAATAAAAATGGAAAGGATATAATGATATGATGAATTTAGAAGAAATGGGAAGTTGTGCAAAAGCTGCCTCAAGAGAACTTATTAAAATTTCACAGCCACTTAAAAATGCTTGTCTTATAAGTATTGCAAGAAATCTAATTGCTCATACTGATGAGATTATTGCAGCAAATGATAAGGATATAGAAAACGGTAAGGCTAACAATATGCCGGAAGCTTTACTTGACAGATTGAAATTAACCGCAGACAGAATTGAGGGTATAGCTGAGGGAGTACGTCAGGTTGCATCATTAGATGATCCGATAGGAGAGGTTATCTCAATGAAGGAACGTCCTAACGGTCTTATGATTGGAAGAAAAAGAGTGCCACTTGGAGTTATCGGTATCATTTATGAATCAAGACCTAACGTTACAGTTGATGCTTTTTCACTTTGTTTTAAGGCCGGGAATGCCTGTATTTTGAGAGGTGGTTCAGATGCAATTAATTCTAATATTGCATTGGTTAAGATAATTAAGGATTCACTCTCTGAAAATAATGTTAATCCTAATGCGATTTTCCTTTTAGAGGATACAAGCAGAGAGACCGCAACTAAGCTTATGAAGTTAAATGATTATATTGATGTTTTAATTCCAAGAGGTGGTGCCGGACTGATAAGTTCAGTTGTACAAAATGCTACAGTTCCTGTTATAGAGACAGGTACAGGTAACTGTCATGTATATGTTGATGCAACAGCAGATGTTGATATGGCTGTTGAGATTATAAAAAATGCAAAACTACAGAGACTTGGTGTATGTAATGCATGTGAGTCTTTGGTAATCCATAAGGATATTGTTAAGGAGGCAGCTCCTAAGATAATCGCAATGCTTAAAGAAAATGACTGTGAAGTTCGTGGTGATGATGTGATTGCATCTTTTGACAATTATGTAGTTCCTGCAAATGAGGAAGATTACAGTACAGAATTTCTTGCAAAAATTATTTCAGCTAAAGTAGTTGATAATATTGATGAAGCTATAGAACATATAAACCGTAATTCAACAGGTCATTCAGAATCAATTATTACAAAAGACTATGACAACGCTCAGAAATTCTTAAATGAGATTGATTCAGCTGCAGTATACGTTAATGCCTCAACCAGATTTACCGATGGTTTTGAGTTTGGATTCGGTGCTGAGATTGGTATCAGTACACAGAAGCTGCACGCAAGAGGACCTATGGGTTTAGAGGCTTTGACAACAACAAAATTTATAATATACGGAAACGGACAGGTAAGACCGTAAACAATTATGTCATATAACATTTAAATATAATAATATAATTTAATATGGTATGTTCGATAGAAAGGATATAGATATGGAAACAAAATTTACAGGTAGTACTGATTATGTTGCAAGTGAGGAGTTGATGAAAGCGGTTGATGTTGCGGTTGCTCTGCAGAAACCTCTTCTTATCAAAGGTGAACCCGGTACAGGTAAGACTATGCTTGCGGATGCTATCAGTAAATCTATGAACAAAAAACTGCTCGTTTGGAATATCAAATCAACTACCAAAGCACAGGATGGTTTATATGTATACGATACTATTCAACGTCTGTATGATTCACAGTTTGGTGAGGATGGAGTAGATGATATCGCTCATTATATTAAGCTTGGTAAGCTTGGAGAGGCGTTTTCGGCTGATGAGCAGGTGATATTACTTATAGATGAGATTGATAAGGCAGACCTTGAATTCCCTAATGATCTTTTGTGGGAGCTTGATAAGATGGAATTTTTTATTCCTGAAACAAAGGAAACAGTTACAGCAAAGATAAGACCGATAGTTGTAATTACATCTAATGCAGAGAAGGAATTGCCGGACGCATTCCTTAGAAGATGTATATTCCATTATATCAGTTTCCCTGACAGAGAGCAGATGACAGAAATCGTGAACGCACATTTTGAACATTTAGAAGAGCATGTACTTAAAAACGTATTAGATACTTTCTATTGGATTAGATCTCTTAAGGATATCAGAAAAAAACCAAGTACTTCAGAGCTTATTGATTGGATCAGAGCGTTGATTCTTTCAGGGACTGATACGGAGAAGCTCCGCGAGACATTACCGTTTATTGGAGTTCTGCTTAAAAAAGATGAAGATCTTGAAGCGTTAAGTAAGGCAAAACTTTATTAGATATGAGATTAAAGGACTCATTGATTATGCTCACCAGGTGGTGGCGTGTTTGATATGTCTGATGAAAAAACGACCGGAAACCTATAACATTAGATTTGTTATAGGTTTTTGTCTGTTAAAAATATACAATAAGCTATACACCGAAACATATCGTAGTAAGGAATCCTTTATTTAGTAAATTGACAAAAGTTATAAAAAGTTATAAAATTATTAAAAAGTTATAAAAACTTATAAAAGAAACAAAAAGTTATAAAAGAACATATACGAGGCAATGAAGTTATGAAGAATCCATTTACCTTAACATTCGGACAACAACCCACACAGTATATTTCACGTATCAATCAGACGAATGAGATAATAGAAACATTTATAGATGAACATCCCTCAAGTCAAGTGTACATGATTACCGGAATACGTGGTTCGGGAAAAACCGTGATGATGACATCTATTACTAAAGAATTAGAACAACGAAAAGAATGGATTACTGTTGAACTTAATCCGACAAGAGATTTGTTAATAGGACTTGCATCAAAGCTATATAGTATGAAACCATTACATTCGCTTTTTACAAATGCGAAATTAGATTTTTCAGCATTTGGATTGGGTGTTTCTTTGGAGAATTCGACACCTGTTTCAGATGAAGAAACAATGATAGAAAGTATGCTAAAGGAAATAGATAAAAGCGGAAAACGATTGCTTATTACAATTGATGAAATTACCAACAATAGCTTTGTTAAAGTATTTGCCAGCACATATCAGATTTTGCTCAGAAAAGAATTGCCTGTGTATTTATTGATGACCGGATTATATGAAAATGTATATAGTCTGCAAAATGATAAATCTCTTACCTTTCTTTACAGAGCACCCAAAATTATGCTAGAACCGCTTAGTGAAAATGCTATTGCACAACACTATAAAGCTGTATTTAATTATTCAATGGAAGAATCTATGAAAATGGCAAAGCTTACAAAAGGGTATCCATTTGCATTTCAGGTGTTGGGATATCTGCGTTGGAAACATAAAGATGGTGATATTGAAGATGTTATACCTGAGTATGATCACTATCTTGAAGAATATGTATATGAGAAAATATGGTCAGAATTATCAGATAATGACAGAAAAATTGTAGCAGAACTTTCAACGCGGAATGAGCTTAAAATAAAAGAACTTCGCGACATTCTTAATATGAATTCAAGCGAAATGTCCGTATATCGAAACAGACTTAGTAAAAGAGGTATTACCGATGTTTCAAAATATGGATATATTTCATTAAAACTACCACGATTTGAATTTTATGTGCAAATGTGTGTAATGGAATAATTAACAACAAAAAGGGTGATTAAATGAAACCGATTAACATTTATGCTCTTACAAGAATTAGTAATTCACATAATATCGAACGTTATGAACGCCAGATGTCTAAGCGGAAACATTTCCTTAAGATTAAACAATGGGAGATTGACAGCCTTAGAAGTTTTTCTATGTATTTAAGCAAGGTGTTGGATGGTTCAGAAACACTTGATTTCTTTTATTCGTTTTCAATGCCAAAGCTTGGCAAGGAATTTGATCTTTTACGTGTAAGCGATGACTATGTTGTAAATGTTGAGTTAAAGAGCGGTTACGTTAGCGATGAAACAATTAAAAGACAACTTCTTCAAAACAAATACTATCTGTCTACACTAGGAAGGACAATGTATTTCTATACGTATATAAGCTCTACAGACAGACTTGTTCGTTTATCTAACAGTGGGCGACTTATAGATTGTGAATGGGAGGAACTTGCTGATATATTAAATCGTCAGAAAGAGTGTTTCTCCGGTAATATTGAGGAGCTATTCAAAGAAGAAGAATATCTTATATCCCCCCTTACCGATTCAGGAAGGTTTCTTAGACAGGAATATTTTCTGACATTACAACAAAAGGATATAAGGGCACATATTTTGAAACAGATACGTAATAAAGACAGATCTATTAAAAAGGAATATTCTGTATTTGCATTTACAGGACTTCCAGGAACAGGAAAGACGATTCTTCTTTACGATATAGCAATGCAGCTTTCTAAGGGACAAAGAGTCTGTGTATTACATTTCGGTTCGCACGAGAAAGAATTAGAACATTTAGATGAAAGACTTAAGCGTGTAGATTTCTACTATTGCGATGACAGTATGAAAGATATTGTTGATAGAGATATAGATATCGATTCTGACATTGATAATGCCTATATTTTAAAATTACATAATTCATATTCCTCAATTTTGGTTGATGAAGGTCACAGAATAGGAGAGAGTGCTTTAGCAGCGATTTGTAGTTACGCAAAAAGGATTAAAGCTCCGGTTATTTTTTCTTATGACAGAGAGGATGCAATCGCACCGGAAGAACGTAAAATCAATGGATCTAAGCTGATAGAGGATATTGATGGTTGTCGGTTGTTTAAGTTGACTAACAGAATTAGAATGAATAGCGAGCTTTCAACATTTATATCCTGTGTTATGTGTGTTAAAGGAAAAATATACAGACATGATTATCCGTCAGTATCAATTGCATACGCAAATGATGAATATGAGGCTGATATCCTTATTGGGAATTTCACAGATGCAGAATACAATTTAATTTCTGCAAATGATGTATCTTCTTTTACATGTAAAGAATTTGATAAAGTTGTAATGTTGATAGATGACAGTTTTTATTATGATGAAAAAGGATATTTAAGATATAACGATACCGCAGATGATAATAATGAGGAATCAATGGTCAGAAACCTGTATCATGGTCTTAGCAGAGCAAAAAAGAATATAGCTATCGTAGTTAAGAATAATATTGATGTATTTGAGGAATTACTCTATATTTTGCAAAAATAGTAGTGAAGGAGAACTACCATGTTTCAAGATTTTTTTTATATATTAAAAGCAAAAGGACTGGATATATCCATGACAGAATGGTTAACCTTAATGGACGCTTTGGATAAAGGACTTGTGAATTCGGATTTTACGGTGTTTTATTATGTTGCAAGAATGATTTTGGTTAAAAGTGAATCGGATTTTGACAAATACGATATGGCATTTGCAGAATATTTTCACGATATTGCATCAGAAAATGTTTTGCCAAAAGAACTTCTTGACTGGCTTGATAAAGGCGAAGAAATGGAGTTTGATAAACAGAATAAGGAAATGTATTCATATGATTCAACAAGAAATTCAGATGAGGTGAAGCGTCTGTTTAAGGAACGTCTTGCTGAACAGAAGTCGGAACATAACGGTGGTAACCATTGGATAGGAACTGCGGGCGGTTCGGCATTTGGTCATCATGGTAGAAATGTCGGTGGTATCAGAGTTGGAGCGCAGGGTGGAATGCAGAGTGCATTTCAGGTGATGGGTGACAGAAAATTCGAGGATTTTCGTAACGACAAGGTCCTTAATACACGACAGTATCAGGTAGCTTTTCGCAGACTGAGACAGTATTCGTCAAGACTTGATATACCCAAAACCGAGCTTGATATTGACGAGACAATAAGAAAAACCTGCGATAACGGAGGTTATCTGCAGTTAGAATTCGAACGACCAAGGAAGAATACTGTCAAACTGCTTATGCTATATGATTGCGGAGGAACAATGATACCATTTATGGAACTCTGTAACGAGTTGTTTCAGGCTGTTAATAAAGCTAATCATTTTAAAGATGTTAAGACATATTATTTCCACAATTGTGTATATTCAAAGGTTTACAAAACTGCAGAATGTGAGTATGGTGACTGGGTAGACCTTGATTATCTGTTTAAACATTATGACAAGGATTACAAGGTTATTATTGTGGGTGATGCACAGATGGCACCGGAAGAGTTGTTTGATAGGAATGGTAATTATAGAGGTCCCAATGATGGATTGTCCGGATATGAATGGAATCAATTGCTTTTGTCAAAGTATAAGAAGTGTGTCTGGTTAAATCCTCGTTATCACAAAGAGCTTACCAGAATGCATTGGATGGAATCGGAAGATGCGTTGTCAAAGCTTTACCATATGTACACATTATCGGTTGATGGACTTAAAGAAGCGATAACTTATCTGATGAAAGCAAAATAAATAATAAAATAGAACAAAACAAATTTTAATGTTTCGCATTTTGAATGTAGCAGTATTGTATTAAAAAATTAATAATATACTAATAAGGATATAAATGCATATGTTTCACGAAAATAAAGAAGAAAAAGAATATGTGATTCTTGTAGCGGTTGATTGTGCAAATGATAAAAATGATTACACTGTATACGACGTTGATTCATCCCTTGATGAACTTGCAGAACTTGCTGATACTGCAGGTGCAGAAGTTGTCGGCAGAGTTATTCAGAGACTTCAACATTTCAATCCGACAACGTACATAGGTAGCGGTAAGATTGATGAACTAAAAACCATGATATATGCTACCGGTGCTACCGGAATAATTACAGATGACGAGTTGTCGCCTTCGCAGATGCATAATCTGTCACAGGCTTTGGATATTAAGGTTATGGACAGAACTATGCTCATACTTGACATTTTTGCTGCTCATGCCAGATCTGCTGAGGGTAAAATGCAGGTGGAACTTGCACAGTTGGAGTACAGATTATCGCGTCTTACAGGTAAAGGAACCTCAATGTCACGTCTTGGTGGAGGAATCGGTACAAGGGGACCGGGTGAAAAGAAGTTGGAGCAGGACAGGCGTGTTATTAGAAAACGTGTATCACAACTAAAACATGAAATAAAGGAGATGTCAGCTCACAGAGATATCACCAGAGCGGGCAGAGAGAAAGGTCGAATTCCTGTATTTGCTATTGTGGGATATACGAATGTTGGTAAGTCAACACTTTTAAATGCGCTTACAGGAGCAGAGATTTTAGCTGAGGATAAATTATTTGCGACACTTGATACAACAACACGCGTTTTTGAATACAGCAGGACTACAGGAAAACAGAAGATTCTTCTTACAGATACCGTTGGATTCATAAGAAAACTTCCACACAATCTGATTGATGCTTTTAGAAGTACATTAGAAGAGGCAAAATACGCTGATTATATAATTCACGTAGTTGATGCATCATCTCCTGACAGATTAGCAGAGATGAAGGTTGTATATAATACTTTAGATGAACTGGGAATAACCGGAAAAAAAGTTATCACGTTTTTCAATAAGATTGACAGGATTTTAGGTGAAGATATGAGGATGGGATTGTTTGATATAAGAGCTATTGATTATATAAGTATATCTGCTAAAAATAAGCAGGGGCTTGAAAAAATACCTCTTACAATTGATAAATTGCTTCGCGAGGATAGAAAACTTATTGAGAGAGTATTTGGATACAATGAAATGTCCAAAGTATCAGAGATTAAGAAAAATGGTGAAGTGATAGAAGAAGAATACAGGGATGATGGTATATATATCAAAGCATACGTTTAATCAGATACGTTATATCATGTTTTTGACATTTTAAAGTTACTGATTTATAATGTCCTTGCTTTATGAGTCCACTTCTTTTTACAGATTAAAGGAAATATGTTTTATTATGGCATGGAATATGAATTACAATAACAAATTAATTGACAGAATAATCTCATTATTGGTATGTCTTTCAATCCCGTTGGTAATGTTTTTCTCGTTATTTTATATTTCGACTAATATTAAACACGATTGTGATCATGACAATTGTCCGATATGTGAGGAAATAGAACTCTTACAAAATGTAGTCAAACAGGTAACGGCAGGCTTAGGCACATGTCTTATTTTGTCGTGTATTTTAATACCTGTTATATATAAAATATCTGCAATTTTACAGGTATATAATAACCTTACACCAATTAGTATGAAGGTAAGAATGAATAATTGATTAACCCTCTGTATATTTTTACGGATATTATTTAATTTTTGGAGGTTTAATCATGTATTTTAAGAAAATTATTGCTACTTTATTGTTTTTGACAGTAACTGTCGGATGTCTTGTTGCCTGTGGTAATGATACAACATCAAATATTAGTAATAAAGATGATAATAAAACAACATCTAATAAGTCTTCTGATACAAAAGAAATTGAAAATGATAAGATCAGCATTGTAACTACTATTTTCCCGGAATATGACTGGGTTCGCGAGATAATGGGAGATAGGTTTGCAGATGCAGATGTTACTATGCTTTTGGATAATGGTGTTGACTTACACAGCTATCAACCCACAACAGAGGATATCATGAAGATTACTCAGTGTGATCTGTTTATTTATGTCGGGGGAGAATCCGACGAATGGGTCGGAGATGTTATGAAAGAAGCAACCAATCCTGATATGAAGGTTATTAATCTTTTAGAGGTACTTGAAGGTGACGTTAAGGAAGAAGAGATAGTTGAAGGTATGGAAGAAGAAGAGGAAGATGAGGAGGAAAATGAAGATAGCGAGGAAGAAGAAATTGAATACGATGAACATGTATGGCTTTCTCTTAAGAATACTCAGAAAATCTGTTCTGTAATTGCACAAACTATTGAAGAAATAGATTCAGAAAATGCTGATATATATGCTTCAAATGTTGAAGCTTATAATGAGAAATTAAACGCACTTGATGAAGAATACAAGAAGGTTGCTGATGAAGCTTCTATTAAGACTGTTTTGTTTGGTGACAGATTCCCATTCAGATATCTTGTGGATGATTACAATCTCTCTTATTATGCGGCATTCGTTGGATGTTCTGCAGAGTCGGAAGCAAGCTTTGATACTATTCTATTTCTTGCAAATAAATTGGATGAACTTAATCTTTCAGCTATATTTACCATTGAAGGTTCTGATCAGAAAATTGCAGAAGCTATCAAGAATGCTACGTCTTCAAAAGATCAGGAAATACTTACCATTGATTCGTTACAGTCTACAACTGCAAAGGATTTAGAAGAAGGTAAGACTTATTTATCTACCATGACTGATAATCTAGAGGTTTTAAAACAGGGATTGAAGTAGCATTAATTTTATATATAATTGCGAAACTAATATTTATATGTACTATATATTTAATAACATATATGAGTTGTTCAATTATCTATAAATTATGCCTGGCTGGAAGGGAATAGAGATGAAAAGATATATATATACTTTGAATTTGTTAATAATATTATTTGTATTAACAGCTTGTGGTAGTTCAACCGGTAGTACTGCAAAACGTACAACTACTTCAAAAAGTGTTGATGATGTGTTAAATGAGCAGATGGCAAAAGCAGATAATGCTTCATCAGAAGATCTAAGTTCTGAAATATCAGAAGATAATACCGTGGAAAGTGTTGTTGAAACTACAGAAAATGATCCGGGGGTAGCAAGTTCTGATAATAGTGATTTAACTTCGGTTTCATCAGAAACAGCTTCTGTAAATGATACATTAAAAGAAGCCGGAGAACAGGCACTTGATACGTCACATGATGACATTTATGTTGATCTTACCTTGCTTAGCAGTACTTTGATATATTCAGAAGTATATAATATGATGTGTGCTCCTGATGAATATATTGGCAAAAAAATCCGTATAAAAGGTAATACTGCGATATTTCATGATGATTACGATGGAAATGATTATTATGCATGTATTATTAAAGATGCTACCGCCTGTTGTTCACAGGGAATCGAATTTCAATTAAAAGAAGGTGAATATCCGACGGAAGATGAAGAAATTACAGTTACGGGTGTTTATTCTTCGTATGATATCAACGGACAAACATTTTATACCTTAAAGGATGCGGTTTTAGAATGATAAAAGATGCTTTGGTGTTATTATTCTACAGGTTATTTTCTATAAAATCTGTTGCTAAAAAAATAAGTCAAAAAAACTATGAAAATAATCTGGTTGCATGGGATAATTATAAGAATCGATTTAAAAATGATATATATATAGAACATCAGGATGCTATGTCTTTGTTATATTATGGAAGAAATTACAGCGCTGATTATAACAGCTGTGAGGTGATTGCAATATATAATGCTCTTATAGATTTAAAGAATTATAACGAAGACGTGGTTATACCTTATTTCCCTGTTCTTTTATCTAAATTTGAAAAAAATGGAATTACCTGGGGAGGTGCCTTTGGCACCTCGCCTTTTGCAATTATGAAATATTTCATTTCAAAAAATTATAATATTGAAATGTTCAATTATAAAAAATGGAAACGTTTATGTAGCGATAAGAGAGAATATGATGAGTTTGTAAATACATTTGATACTTTTATTTTTATGACATATAATAATGAAAAAACTGTTAAAGATATGATACACACTATGTCTATAACAAAAGATAATGACTGTTATCAGATACACAATGATTACGAAGGTTCGAAAAAATATGACAGCTTAAAAGAAGCTGTTAGCGGATATAAGTCCGGAAGAAGTAGAATGATATTACTATTTGGAATTAAATAATAATTACCTGGGGAAGAGATGAAATATGAAGAATTTTAGAGGAAAATATATCGGTGATAAAAGATTTTACAAAATGCTTTTTGGTATAGCTTTGCCGATTATGATACAAAATGGAATAACGAATTTTGTTAGTCTGCTAGATAATATAATGGTAGGACAATTAGGTACTGAACCAATGTCAGGTGTTGCTATAGTCAATCAGCTTATATTTGTATTTTATCTATGTATATTTGGGGGATTATCCGGCGTTGGAATTTTTACGGCGCAATATTATGGTAATAAAGATGATGAGGGTGTTAAAAATACAATTAGATACAAATTCTGGCTTGGAATAATAATCACTATTATAACAATTATAGTGTTCAAATATTTTGGAAGTAATCTTATTGGCTTATATCTAAAAGGGAATAATGACGGTGGAAATGCACAGACCACTCTTTTATATGGAAATAACTACCTTACTGTTATTCTGTTTATGTTACCGGCGGTTTATCTTGGAATGTTATATTCAAGCACACTCAGAGAGTGCGGAGAAACATTTATACCTATGATTGCCGGTGTTATTGCTGTATTTGTTAATCTTATATTTAACTATTTATTGATATTTGGTAAGTTTGGCTTTCCAAAGCTTGGAGTAGTAGGTGCTGCTTTAGCTACGGTTATTTCACGGTATTTTGAAATTATATTTATGTTTTTATGGGTATTTTTTCATAGCAAAAAATATTTTTATTTTAAAGGGGTATTCAAAACTTTAATGGTACCTGCGAATTTGGTTGGCAGGTTCTTTGTTACAGGAATGCCGTTGTTGCTTAATGAAGGTTTATGGTCTGTAGGAATTGCAATGCTTACTCAGGCATATTCTATCAGAGGATTGAATGTTGTAGCCGGACAGAACATAGCAAGCACGATTAATAATATTTTTAATATTGTATTTATAGCTATGGGAGATGCGGTTGCAATAATCATCGGACAGTATCTGGGTGCAGGAGATATGAAGAAAGCGAAGGAAACTGATAATAAGATAATTTCATGTGCAATATTTACATCTATTGTAATTGGTAGTGTTATGTTTGCGACCTCCGGTCTGTTCCCGAGATTATATAATACCAACGAAACAGCCAAACTGATAGCAACACATTTTATTATGGTGCAGGCAATAATTATGCCCAAAGATGCATTTCTTCACACTTCCTATTTTACAATACGAGCTGGAGGAAAAACTATTGTCACATTTCTGTTTGACAGTGTCTTTATGTTGGTAGTCAGTGTTCCTGTTGCATATATACTTACAAGATTTACTACTCTTCATGCAGTGATAGTTTTCGCACTTGTTCATGTAGCAGATCTTATTAAATGTGCAATAGGATATATTTTACTAAAAAAAGAAGTCTGGATGAACAATATTGTAAAAGAATAAATAATTAAGTATTGTGACAAAAATTATAATTTTATATAGTAAAATAATATTAATTTAATTGTAAGAAACTTAAATCATTTAATGTAAAATCTGTTTCACTTAAAAAAATTGGAAAGAATGCATTAAAGGGTATTAACAAGAAAGCAGTTATAAGTGTTCCTAAGAAACAATTTAAAAATTACAAGAAATTGTTCAAGGGAAAAGGGCAGAATGGTTCTGTAAAAATTAAAAAATCTTAATAATAATTAAAATGAGATTCTCTGGTACCTGTAATGGGTATCAGAGAATCTTTGTTTCTATGATATAATATAATAATCTCATATTACTGCTACAAACATTGGTGCAAGAAATTAAAAAAGTTTTATTAAATTTTGAACCTTTTATAATTTTATGACAATATATAAGTAGAAGGATAAACACTACGGAGGAAAAATGGAAGCTTACGAATTTTCATCGTTGATAGATGAATACAGTAACTGTATATACAGATTCTGTAAAGGGATGACTTATACCATAGAGGATGCAGAGGATTTATATCAACAGACATTTCTTACAGCTTTTGAAAAAAGATATAAGCTTGATAGAAGTAATAATCCCAAAGCATACCTAATGACGATAGCGAGTAATCTATGGAAAACCCACAAGAGTACTTATGCAAGACATGAGCGTATAGCACCAACGGTTTCATATGACGATATGGAACATGATGTGGCAGATGATAAGGATGACATAGATGAATCTTTAATCAGATCCGAAGAAGAACGTATTCTTCGTGAAAATATAGATAAACTTCCTGAAAAATACAAACAGGTCATAGTAATGTTTTATTCTTCTGAACTATCGATAGAAGATATAAGCAAGGTATTACACATACCGAAGGGTACTGTTAAAAGCAGACTACATAACGCTAAAGAACAATTGAGAATGATGATGGAAAGTGAGGTGAGACCATGAGTAATAATATAGATAATATAGAGGCATTAAATATGGACAATTTTAAAAATGGTCGTGGACAGATGAATGATTCTATGGATGAACTTCTCTTTTCATTATTTGATTCAGATAACGTTCCTGATAATATTAATTTGGAGTTGAAGAATAAGATATATCAAGAGGCTAAATGTAGTAAACGCAAAATAGCACTCTGGTGGATGCCGGCAGTACTTAATACGACAATTGCTTTGGCTGGTATAGTATTTTCTATTATATTTTATTTTATGATCAGAATCGGTGGTTCGCATACAATAATACCAAATATAATTAATAATATAAGCGTTATTGGTATTAAGGTAATAATATTATTAGGAAGTGTGGATATAATTCTCGGTTGGTTGTCAACTGCAATTATTATTCCGATTGCATCCGGTCGTAATCTGCCAAATGGAGTCAAAGCATTATAGGGATTTAATAAGGAGGAATTAATTATGTTAGGTTTTAGTATGGGATTTGTTTTAGGTGGACTTGCTGCTATTGCAGCTATAGCAATGATAGTTTTCTTAGCTGTATGGACATATAGAGATGCTGACAGTAAAGGAATGGTTGCCATTTTATGGACGGCTATAGTTGTTCTTGTACCGAGCTTTATTGGATTTATTGTTTACCTGGTTGTAAGAACGGATAATAATAAGATAACCTGTTCAAATTGTAATACCAAGGTCAATTCAAATATTAAGTTTTGTTCGAACTGTGGTATGGAATTAAAGCCTGCTGACATAGATATTGATAATCAGCAGATATTTAAGAACAGTCAAAAGAAACTTCTAATCGGAGTGTTTTCGTCACTTGCTATAACAATAATTGCCGGAATAATGATGCTTGTTGCATTTATAATTGGTGGACTTCAGGTTGCACAGAAAGCCGTAGACTATACAACAAGTTTGGATGTCAATGAGATCACCAAAGATGTAACAGATGCACTTGTAGATTTAGACAAAGCATTTGGTAATGAAGATTTCAATGTCAAAGTAAATGATGATGGGGTAGTTATAAGTAATGATAAAGGTGAAGATATACTTCATGTTGATAACGATACTAATGAGGTTAGTATCAATGGCAAAGAATTACGCAGATATATTAAAGATATCGGTGGAGATGAAGAGATATCAGATGAGGATATCCAAAAGGTAGAAGACGAGATTAATAAAGCGATTAAAGAAAGTATGACTACCGAAGATGAAAATAATAAATAAAGCTGATAATAATTATTTCGTGCAAAACAGCAAACATTAAGATTTGAAAATATCATTAATGAGAGGATGTGATTGATATGTTAACATTTATTTTTATAGTTTTGTTACTGGCTGTATTACTTAAAATAATAATATTTGCAATCAAGGCTGCATGGGGAATAAGTAAGATTTTATTAACGGTTATTTTATTTCCAATAATATTTATAGTGATGGCATTTACGGGATTTTTGTCATTGGCAATAGGAGTTTTAATAATTATTGGTATAGTTTCTTTAATTGCAGGTTTGGTCACGAAAATTTAATCGGCTGTTTACAGTTGATTTAATACCAAGATAATAGTTTACTTTAAAAGGAAATGATGCATTGTCATTTCCTTTTTTTGGGCATTTTTAAAATCATTGCAATTATATAACCTTCAAGGTATAATACATCTATGTGTCTAGAGTTGAGTATACTTTTAATTCAGTGATAAAAGTACTTTACGACAATATCTTGTTATGAAAGGAAATGTTATGTCATTTAATAATCAGATTACCAGTGAAGAAGAAACACTAAGACAGAAAGAGATAATGGAACGCTTAAAAGAGCGTATTGCTAATATATCGAAAGAATTGGGACGTCCACTCACATATTGTAGTATTTGTTTTGGATGCCAGATGAATGCCAAGGACAGTGAGAAATTAGAGGGTATTCTTGAGACAATAGGTTATGTAAGAACTGATAGTGAGGATTGTGATTTTCTGATCATGAATACTTGTACTGTCAGAGAAAATGCTAATTTACGTGTATATGGAAGACTTGGACAATTAAAGAAGTATAAGAAAAAGAATCCACATATGATGATAGCTTTATGTGGCTGTATGATGCAGGAAAGTCTTGTTGTCGAGAAGATTAAAGAAAGCTACAGACACGTTGATATTATATTTGGTACGCATAATGTGTTTAAGTTAGCCGAGCTTATTGAGACGAAATTAGATACTAAAGGAATGGTTATCGATATATGGGAAGGAACTTCTGAGATTGTTGAGGATCTTCCGAGTGACAGAAAATATTCTTTTAAATGCGGTGTTAATATTATGTATGGATGTAATAACTTCTGTTCGTACTGTATTGTACCGTATGTTAGAGGTCGTGAGCGCTCAAGAAAGCCTGAGGATATAATTAAAGAGATTAAGGAACTTGTAGCTGATGGTGTTGTAGAGATAATGTTACTTGGACAAAATGTCAACTCGTATGGTAAGACATTAGAACCAAAGGTTTCATTTGCCAAACTTCTTGAAATGATAGAAGAGATTGAAGGCTTAAAGAGAATTCGCTTCATGACTTCACACCCGAAAGATCTATCGGATGAGCTTATTGAAGTTATGGCAAATTCCAAGAAAATATGTAAGCACTTACATCTTCCTGTACAATCAGGTAGTTCTAAAGTTTTAAAAGATATGAATAGAAGTTATACAAAAGAAGATTATCTTACACTAGTTGATAAAATAAAGACCGCAATTCCGGATATTTCATTGACTACTGATATTATTGTAGGATTTCCTACTGAAACGGAAGAAGATTTCATGGAGACTCTTGATGTGGTTAAACGTGTGAGATATGATTCTGCGTTTACATTCATTTATTCTAAGAGAACAGGCACTCCCGCTGCCAACATGGAGTTTGCCTCAACTGATGAACAGATTAAAGAACGATTTGATTTGTTACTTAACGAGGTGCAGAATATCGCTAAGGAAACCTGTGCAAGATTTGAAGGGACAACACAGGAAGTACTTGTAGAGGGTGTAAATGAACAGGATGCATCGCTTGTCACCGGCAGATTGAGCAATAATCTGCTTGTTCATTTTCCGGGAACCTCTGATATGATTGGAAAGTTTATGGAAGTGAAGCTTAAAGAGTCAAAAGGGTTCTATTATCTTGGAGAAACTGTATAAGAAGATCTCTTGTGAATTGTAAGTAGACTTAAAACAGTTATTATAGCATGGTTGATATTTACAAACTGATGTGTTATAATTTGTCGTCGAATTGAATATGTAGCGTTTTGGTGTCGGAATAATCTTTTTATAAGAGATTGATTCCGGTGAAAAGGGAAACAGGTGTAAGTCCTGTACGAACTCGTCACCGTAATTAGGGAGCAGAAGCTGATATATCACTGGGAAACCGGGAAGATGGCGGATGCGTAGATCTATGAGTCGGGAGACCTGCCAGATGCTGTACGGAAACTATTGTTTCAGACCACGAGTAACTGGTTGTACGTATAAGAATGTAGGATTATTATCGTATATTTCTATTTTTCTTTTGTGTGCAAACCCTTTTACCTGTTTTAGGAAAAGGGTTTTCTTTTTCTGTCTCAATAATATTTTCCGAATACATATTTAAATAAATACATTGTAATGGCAGTTGTTACTGTCGAAGGAGGAAACATGAAGAAAAAAGTAGCAGTATTGTGTATGGCAACATTAATGGGAACATTTTGTGTAACTGGATGTGGCAATAATGAACCAAATGTTCATAGTGACACAGCTGAAACTACAGAAGTCACAGAGGATAACGAAAAAACTGTAGAAAGCTCAGAAGAAGTAAATGAGGATGATGATAAGAAAGCTGCAGATGAAGTTGCTGCACTTATCGATGCAATATATGTTCAGGAGAGAACTGATGAGACTGACAAGCAGTGTTTGGATGCAAAAACTGCCTGGGATGCTTTGACTGATGCTCAGAAGGAGCTTGTTGAAGGAGAGGAGGCTGATCCGGATTATTTTGGTAGAGATACAGGCGATGCATCAAAAGATGATCCACGTAATCAGGATGAAATCGGTGATAATGAAATCTTAGTTGTAAGCTTCGGTACATCATTTAATGACAGTAGAGCAACAGATATAAAGGGTATAGAGGATGCTTTACAGGAAGCTTATCCTGACTGGTCTGTAAGAAGAGCATTTACTGCTCAGATCATTATTAATCATGTTCAGGCAAGAGATGATGAGAAAATTGATAATGTTGCACAGGCACTTGACCGCGCTGTTGATAACGGTGTTAAGAACCTGGTTATTCAGCCCACACATTTAATGCATGGTGCAGAATATGATGAGCTTATGGAAGCAGTTGATTCTTACAGTGATAAGTTTGAAACTTTAAAGGTTGCTGAACCGTTACTCGGTGAAGTTGGTTCTGATGCAGAATCAATTAATGAAGATAAGAAAACTGTTGCTGAGGCGATTACAAGCGAGTCTGTAAGTGTCGCAGGTTATGACAGTCTTGATGCTGCTAAGGAAGATGGTGTTGCATTTGTCTTTATGGGTCACGGTACCTCACATACTGCCAAGGTTTCTTACAGTCAGATGCAGGCGCAGATGAAAGAGCTTGGATATGAGAATGTATTTATAGGTACAGTAGAGGGTGAACCTGAGGAAACTGCTTGTGAAGCTGTTATTAATGCTGTAGCCGAGGCAGGATATAAGAAGGTCATTCTTCGTCCGTTGATGGTTGTAGCCGGCGACCATGCTAATAATGACATGGCTGGAGAAGATGATGATTCGTGGGTTAGCATGTTTAATGCATCAGATAAGTTTGACAGCATTGATTCACAGATTGAAGGTCTTGGAAGAATCGAAGCAATTCAGAAGCTTTATGTAGAACATACAAAAGCAGTTGTAGAATAATTAAATGATGATTGAGGTATTTAATATATTATGAGAAAAAAGATATCGTTATTTGGTATGCTGTTTTTGAGTGTAGTATTGATAAGCGGATGCTCAAGCAGTAATAATACAAAGACAACCACAGAAACTCAGACAGAAGCTGCTGCTTCAGAAACAAAAGAAAAAGTTGAAGAAGCAGAAGAAAGTAGTAAAGAAACTACAGATACTGTAAAAAGTGAAAATCTTGAAGATGGAGTGTATACTGTAGATTTTAATACTGATAATTCTATGTTTCATGTAAATGAAGCTTATGAGGGTAAAGGGACTTTGACAGTTGAGAATGGTGAGATGACAATTCACATTTCACTCCCTTCAAAAAATATTATCAACCTTTATCCGGGCCTTTCTGAGGATGCACAGAAGGAAGGAGCAGAACTTTTAAATCCTACAAATGATACAGTGACATACACTGACGGTACAACAGAAGAAGTTAACGGTTTTGATGTACCTGTTCCTTATTTAGATGAAGAATTTGATCTTGCTTTAATAGGCACTAAGGGAAAATGGTATGATCATAAGGTATCTGTATCTAATCCTGAACCTGCCGGTGTTGAAAGTTCAGATGATGGACATTCTATTGATTTATCAGATGGTAATTATACTATTGAATTAACATTTGAAGGTGGTAGCGGTAAAGCAAGTATTACTTCGCCAACTTCAATTCGTGTAGTTGACGGTGAGGCTTTAGCTTCAATTGAATGGAGTAGTCCTAATTATGATTATATGCTTATAGACGGAGAAAAATATCTTCCGGTAAACTCGTCAGGTAATTCTGTTTTTGAGATTCCAGTGAAATCATTTGACAAAGCAATGAATGTGATAGGTGATACTGTAGCTATGAGTAAACCACATGAAATTGAGTATACTATAACATTTCATTCTGAAACTTTGAAAAAAGCAGAATAAAGAGGTTTATAGATAATGAGAAGAACAAAGACAATAATAATTACATTACTGTTTTTTTTAGGACTGTTGGGACTTGTTGGTTGCAACAGTCCTTCTTCTGATTATGCAGATGATAAAAAAAATGAAACCAATACCTCTTCTCTTTTATACGAGAGCAGTATGGATTTGGAATATGCAGAAAATTTCACTGTTGACTACTATACCGGAGGATATGTGATTTTAACAACTATCCCGGATAGTCAGAAATTTCTGATTGTTCCTGAAGATAAGGAAATACCGAAGGATATTGATGAAAATATAATTATTTTAAAAAGACCGATTAAAAACCTATATCTGGTAGCTTCTGCGGTAATGGATATGTTTAGTGAATTAGATGGTTTAGATGCTATTACTTTTTCCGGTCAGAAAGAAGAAAACTGGTATATAGAAAAAGCCAAAGAAGCTATGGCGCAAGGTGATATTTTATATGCAGGAAAATACAGTAAACCGGATTATGAACTCTTAGTTTCTAAAGAATGTTCTTTAGCGATTGAAAATACAATGATTACTCATTCTCCGGAAGTACTTGAAAAACTAAAAGATTTCAATATACCGGCAATGATTGAATATTCTAGTCATGAGTCTCATCCTTTAGGTCGTGTTGAATGGGTTAAGTTTTTCGGAGCTTTAATAGGTAAAGAAGATAAAGCTTTCGAAATATTTGATGAACAGTTAAATATTTTGAATAATTTGAATTCTGATTCAAAAACTGATAAGACTGTTGCATTTTTCTATGTAACTTCTAATGGACTTATATCTGTTAGACAATCTAATGACTATGTGCCAAAGATGATAGAACTTGCAGGTGGAAAGTATATATTTGAAAATCTAGGTGATCCTGATTCAAAGCGTTCTACCCTTAATATGCAGGTCGAAGAGTTTTATAACAGTGCAAAAGATGCAGATTATATTATATACAACAGTTCGATAGATGGTGGTGTTTCAAATATTGATGAGCTTATCAGTAAATGTGAGTTATTAAAAGATTTCAAAGCTGTTAAGAATGGTAATGTATGGTGTACTACAAATGATATGTATCAACAGTCTTTATCAAATGGATATATGATTGAAGATATTCATTTAATGTTAACTGATCAAAACCGGGATGCGATGCACTATCTTTTTCGTTTAAATGATTAGAAGGGTTAAAAAACATGCAAAATAGTAGAAAACACAGATATATCTTAGCTTTTGGTATTCTCATTATCGGTACTTTTTTGTTTTTCCTACTAAATATCTGTATCGGTAGTGTTAGTATTTCATTATCAGACATTATTAATATAATAAATAAAAATGATATGGTTACTTCTGCATCTACAATTATATGGGATATCAGACTTCCCAGAACTTTTGCAGTAATGATACTTGGTGGAGCATTGGCTCTTTCAGGATATCTGTTACAGACTTTTTTTCATAATCCCATTGCAGGACCATTTGTACTAGGAATATCTTCAAGTGCAAAAATGGTAGTGGCAATTGTAATGGTTTTTCTCATGAGAAATGCTATTAGAGTTACCTCATTTGAAATGATTTTAGCTGCATTTGCAGGTTCCATGATTTCTATGGGATTTGTATTACTTTTGTCAGGTAAAGTATCCGGAATGTCAAGACTTATTGTAGTTGGTGTAATGATAGGTTATATTTGTTCAGCTATTACTGAACTAATAGTAACATTTGCACAGGATTCAGATATTGTTAATCTACATAACTGGTCAAGAGGCAGTTTCTCCGGTATGACATGGGATAATGTACTTGTTATGACAATAGTTATTTCTATCACTGTCATATTGATTTTTTTACTGTCAAAACCTCTTAGCGCGTATCAACTTGGAGAAGTATATGCTCATAATCTGGGTGTGAATATTCGGGCACTGCGAATATATCTTGTTGTTTTATCCAGTATTTTATCAGCATGTATAGTGGCATTTGCCGGTCCGATATCATTTGTTGGTATTGCTACTCCTTACCTTGTTAAAAAACTATTAGGTAAATCAACTCCGATTTTGATGATACCAGCCACTTTTCTGGGTGGAAGTGTATTTTGTTTGTTATGTGACTTGCTTGCCAGAATGCTTCTTGCACCGACAGAACTTAGTATCAGCACCGTTACGGCAATATTTGGAGTTCCGGTTGTATTATGGATTATGATGGAACGAAAAAAAGAGGGGGCTTATTGATGGATTATTATTTCAAAACTGAACAAATAAGTGTTGGTTATAATAAAGTGCCTCTTATTAAAAATATAGACATCGGACTTAATAAGGGTGAAATCCTTACATTGATTGGACCAAATGGTGCAGGAAAATCAACCGTTTTAAAAAGTATTTCAAATCAATTAAAGCTTTTACACGGAACTGTTTTTATTGATAAAAATGACTTGTCTTTGATGACTTCTTCTGATCTTTCAAAAAGAATGGCTGTTGTATTTACAGAAAAAATCAAATCTGAATTAATGACCTGTGAAGATATTGTAGCAACCGGAAGATATCCATATACCGGACAGTTAGGTATCTTGACAAAATCAGATCGTATGCAAGTTGAAAAAGCTATGGAGCTGGTTAATGTTTCATCAATAAGAAATCATGATTTTTCAATGATAAGTGATGGACAAAGACAACGAGTAATGCTAGCTAGGGCTATATGTCAGGATCCGGATGTTATTATATTAGATGAACCAACGTCTTTTCTGGACATAAGACATAAACTGGAGTTTTTATCTTTATTACAGGAATTAAAAGCTCAAAAAGGTCTGACAGTTATAATGTCACTTCATGAATTAGAACTTGCTGAGCGTGTCTCTGACAAGATTCTTTGTGTAAATGGAGAGTATGTTGAACGATTTGGAACACCTGAGGAGATTTTTCAAACAGGCTATATTAAGTCACTGTTTAAGATAGATACAGGAAGCTATGATGAAGAATATAGTAATATGGAACTTATTCCACCTGCAGGTGATACAGAGATATTTGTAATTGCCGGAGGTGGCAGTGGGCGGAGTATTTATCGCAGATTGCAACGAAAGCGAAAAGCTTTTATAACCGGAATCATTTATGAAAACGATCTTGATTATCCTGTTGCTAAAGCTTTAGCAAGTGACGTAATTAAAGCTAAAGCATTTGAGCCGATAGATAGCTTGATTGTTGAAACTGCAAGAAAAAAGATTGAGAAATGCAATACGGTTATATGTTGTAAGAATTCATTTGGCAGTTTCGAAAATGCGAATGAAAAACTACTTGAGTACGCAAGGGACTTAGGTAAAAATATTGAAATGATTAATTGGTGAATAGATAGTTTGTTATTCATAGTAAGATTGGAAAGGCTTGGAATTGTATGGCAAAGGTAATTATGATTCAGGGAACAATGTCTAATGCCGGGAAAAGTTTTCTGGTAGCCGGATTGTGCAGAATATTCAAACAGGATGGATATAGAGTAGCCCCGTTCAAATCACAAAATATGGCGCTTAATTCATTTATTACGGAGGAAGGTCTTGAAATGGGACGAGCTCAGGTTATGCAGGCAGAGGCTGCAAGAATTAAGCCAATGGTCTGTATGAATCCAATTCTTTTAAAACCGACCAACAATATTGGCTCTCAGGTAATAGTTAACGGACATGTACTCGGTAATATGAGTGCAAAAGATTACTTTGCATATAAGAAATGTTTAATCCCTGATATTAAAAAGGCTTTTCATAAATTGGAGGAATACGCTGATATAATTGTAATAGAAGGTGCCGGTAGTCCGGCAGAGATTAATCTTCGTGAAAATGATATCGTTAATATGGGACTTGCTGAAATGATCGATGCACCTGTTCTTTTAGTAGGAGATATTGATAGAGGTGGAGTATTTGCACAGTTGTTAGGAACTCTTATGTTACTTACAGATGAAGAAAAAGATAGGGTTTGCGGACTTATAATTAATAAATTCAGAGGTGATAAGACAATACTTGATCCGGGTATAACAATGCTTGAAGATAAAGGCAATGTTCCTGTTACAGGAGTTATTCCTTATATGGATCTGGAATTAGAGGATGAAGATAGTCTGACAAATCGTTTTGATAAAAAGAAAAAAGGATTAATAGATATTGCTGTTATTCGTTATCCGAGAATATCAAATTTTACAGATTTTAATATATTTGAACAAATGAATGAAGTGTCAGTACGTTATGTGACTTCTGTTAATGAGCTTAATAATCCTGATATGATAATCTTACCCGGAAGCAAAAATACTATGGGCGATTTAAAATGGATGCGTCAAAACGGCTTAGAAGCAGCGGTGAAGAAATTCTCAGTTGATAAACCTGTGTTTGGTATATGTGGTGGATTGCAACTACTTGGAGATATGATTTTCGATCCTGATGCAGTCGAGGAAGGTGGAACGATTACCGGTATGGAATTACTGCCTGTCAAAACAATTCTTAAAAAAGATAAAGTACAGCGTCAGGAAAAAGGGTCTATTAATAAAATAAGCGGGTTTTTTTCCGATCTTTCGGATTTGGAGTATACAGGATATGAAATACATATGGGCAAAACATTTTACTCATCTGATGACGAAGAAAAAGAAATCAAAACTAATATAATTGAATCAAATAACAATGAAAATGTATACGGCACATATATTCATGGAATATTTGATAAAAGTGAAATTGCCTGGGAAATTGTTGATACATTAGCAAGAAAAAAGGGAATTACCCTTACCGAAAATAGTTTTGAAGATTATCTGACGTTCAAAGAAAAACAGTATGATAAATTAGCTGAAACATTAAGAAAATATATAAATATGGAGGAAATCTATGGAATGCTCAAAGAGGCAAAAGTTAAATAATCATTCAATAGATGAGTTATATAATCTTAAAATTGATGAACCGGATCAAAACATTTATAAAAAAGTGATTAACAATCTTGATCATATAGCAAAACCAATTAATGGTCTTGGCCGATTTGAGACACTTACTGCTTTGATAGGAGCTATAACGAGAACAGAACATATCGACATTTCCAAAAAAGCTGTAATAATCATGTGTTCTGATAACGGAATTGTCGAAGAAGGTATAAGTCAGGCGGGACAGGAAGTTACATTAGCTGTTGCAAAAAATATGTCAAAAAAGCGTTCTTCTGTAGGTCGTATGGCGGAAATGCTTAATGTGGATACTATTCCTGTAGATATCGGTATCAATTATGATGGTGAGATTCCCGGAGTCTTAAACAAAAAAATCAGGATGGGAACAAGAAATTTCAAATATGAACCTGCCATGACAGAAGAAGAAACTGTAAAAGCTATTTTTACCGGAATAGAACTTGTATCCGAATATAAGGATAAAGGGTATAAAATACTTGCTACAGGAGAAATGGGAATAGGGAACACAACCACCAGCTCTGCGGTTGCTGCCAGCTTGTTATGTTGTGATGCATCTATTGTTACCGGAAGAGGAGCAGGTCTTACTGATGACAAATTAAAACATAAGATAAATATTATATCCGAGGCGATAGAAAAATATAAATTATATGATGAAACTCCAATCAATATTTTAAAAACCGTTGGTGGATATGATATTGCAGGTCTTGCCGGATTATGTATAGGTGGTGCATTATATCATTTACCGATTGTTTTAGATGGAGTTATCAGTATGGTGGCAGCACTAATAGCGGAAAGAATTGTGCCCGGGACCGTAAATTATCTGATTCCTTCTCATAAAGGCAAAGAACCTGCAGTTAAATTACTCTCTAAACAATTAGGATTAGAACCTGTTATAGATGGAAATATGGCTCTTGGTGAAGGTACCGGGGCGGTTATGATGTTTTCGCTCCTTGACATTGCACTTTGTATATATCAGGATCAGACAACATTTTCAGATATTGGTATAGATGAATATAAGAGGTTAACATGATGATATTTGTTATAGGTGGAAGTGCAAGTGGTAAATCTGAATATGCCGAAGACTATTTAATGGCTCTATCTAATGAAAAAAAGAAATACTATATCGCTACAATGCAAGTGTATGATGAAGAAGGCCAAAAGAAAGTCGAAAGACATAAAATGATAAGAAAAGATAAAGACTTTATTACCATTGAACAACCGATAAATATTCAAAATGCTATTGATAAAATTGACAATTTTGACTGTACAGCATTGTTGGAATGTATCTCAAATTTAACTGCGAATGAAATGTTTTCTGATATTAACCATAAGTCTGCTGAGATTGTTGCTGATAAAATCGTTGATGGGATTAAGCGACTAGATAATAAAGTTTCACAACTTGTAATTGTTAGCAACAATGTCTTTGAGGACGGTATTGTATATGACAATGCAACTACAGAATATATTAAGGCTATGGGGAAAATAAATGAAAAATTAGCAGAGTGTGCTGATGAAGTAATAGAGGTTGTTGCTGGAATTTCGATTATAATCAAGTAATATTTAGATAATTACGAAAATAAATGGAATGTATAATACGTTGTAAATATTATACAGTTCCATAACAGACACGCTTTCGCTCTGTTGTTCGCGCAACGGTACTAAGTTCGTACTTTCGTACTCACTAAGTACCGGCGGTCACAAACGGTCTGATTATGGATTCTATATAATATTTACAACTCAATTTACATTAAAAAAGTTTCGCAATTATCTAAAACCTTTATATCAAACGAAAGGAAGCAAGTATCATGAATCTGGTCAAATCCTTCATAATTGCATTATCGCTTTATTCAACAATACCGGTTCCTCAGTTTAAATGGGAAGATAAGGATATGAGATTTATGATGTGTTTTTTCCCAATTATAGGGGCGATAATAGGCGGGGTATTATTTCTGTGGAATTATATTTGTGGCATATTTAATATTGGTGATATATGTTATTCCTTTGTTGGAACCGCAATTCCGTTGATAATTACAGGTGGGTTTCATGTTGATGGTTTTATGGATACAATGGATGCATTTCATTCATACAAACCTAAGGAGAAAAAACTCGAAATCCTTAAGGATTCACATATTGGAGCATTTTCTGTAATTATGCTTGCTCTATATGGATTCATTTATATTGGGGCATTTTCTGAAATAAAAGACAGTAAGTTATTATACATTGTTTGTTACGGATTTTTCTTATCACGTTGTTTAAGCGGTATAAGTGTTGTTACTTTCAAGTCGGCAAAAAAAGATGGATTACTTTATCAATTTGCTAATAGTTCTGATAAAAGAATAGTTAAATTAAGCCTTATACTACAGACAATTGCATGTATTGTATTAATGATTTTACAATCACCGTTGTCTGGTGTTCTGATAGCTTTAACTGCAATATTGACATTTATCTATTATTATTATCGAACTAAGAAAGAACTTGATGGAATTACAGGTGATACAGCAGGATATTTTCTTCTTATCTGCGAAATTGGCATGATAATAGTTGCAGCTTTGATAAATGTTTATACCAAATACACGGGGGGTTTGTAATGAAACTGATTATTGGAGGATATGCTCAGGGTAAGTTTAAATATGCTCAAAAAAAATTTCAGGTAGAAAATAAAAATGTTTATGATGGCAAACTTCCTGATGGCACCGGAAATATAAACGGAACTTTGATTATCAATAATCTAAATACTTATATAAGACAAAGTATGATAGATGGCACATTTTCAGAAAAGCTTATATTTGATTTTATTGATAAATATCCTGATTGCGTGATTATAACTGATGAGGTTGGTAACGGAATTGTACCAATAGATGAATTTGAAAGAGGATTCAGGGAAACAATCGGACGAATACAGATAGAGTTAGCTAAAATGGCAGAAGAAGTGGAGCGTGTAATATGCGGAATCGGTCAAAAGATCAAATAACCATTGTTCTTATAAGACATGGAGAAACAATAAGCAATAAAGAACACAGATATTTGGGTAGAACCGATGAAGAACTTTCAAAAGATGGAATCATTAAATTGAATGAATTTAAAAGTATGAATGGTTATCCTGAAATTGATACGTTATTTTTAAGTCCTATGAAAAGGTGCATTCAGACAGCAAATATACTTTATCCTTCAATACAACCGGTTATAGTATCTGATTTTAATGAGATTGATTTCGGTATTTTTGAGGGTAAAAATCATATTGAGTTACAGGATGATGGCAGATATCAGAAATGGATTGACAGTAATGGAACATTACCATTTCCTGAGGGCGAAAGCAGAGAGTACTTTATTAAACGGTGTAATAATGGCTTTGTAAAAATATTAGAGGATATCAATTCAAATTTTAATATGGACATACCACAAACTATTGGAATGATAGTACATGGTGGTACAATTATGTCTATATTGAGTACTTATTATGGTGGAAATTATTTTGATTATCAGATAGAAAATGGGAATGGTTTTTTAGTGAATGCTTTTTGTGATCATAATATTCCGAAGATTTCTACGATAAAGAAAATTTTTGAATAATTGTTTTCGTTATAGCTTTTGTGTATTATATGCACAACGCAATTACAATTAACAGAATTTTGCAATTGGTTAATAAAGAACTTATCATAGGAGGTTTAATATAAATATGTTGTATCATATAATAGCATTTTGCTTTGGTTTTATATTAGATCTCATATTGGGCGATCCTCATTTTCTTCCTCATCCTATAAGATTGATTGGAAGTTTGATTTCACATCTTGATAAAAAGTTAAATTCTAATGAAGATGAGAGAAATGATAATAAAGAATTTAAAAGAGGAATTTTAACCGTAATTATTGTTTTGTTGTGTACTATAGCAGTTTCTGCATTAATATTAATATCAGCTTATTATATTAACAGATATTTGGGAATCGTTATAGAAACTATTATGACTTATCAGATTCTTGCAACAAAATCATTAAAAGACGAGAGCATGAAAGTCTATTATTGTCTTAGGGATAAAACCTTAAATGATGCAAGAAAAGCAGTGGCAATGATTGTTGGGAGAGATACAGAGAATCTTGATGAAGAGGGAGTTACTAAAGCTGCAATCGAAACGGTTGCCGAAAATACTTCTGACGGAGTTATCGCACCTATGATATATACAGCAATCGGAGGACCTATACTTGGTTTTACTTACAAAGCCATTAATACAATGGACTCGATGATTGGATATAAGAATGATAAATATTTATATTATGGTAGAGCCGCTGCAAAGCTTGATGATTTTGTCAACTTTCTCCCTTCAAGGATTAGTGCGTACTTAATGATTGTTGCTTCATTTATTTGTGGTAAGGATATTTCGGGTAATAATTCGTATAAAATCTACAAAAGAGATAATCGAAAGCATTCAAGCCCCAACTCTGCACAGACGGAAGCTGCATGTGCGGGAGCTTTAGGTATAAAGCTTGCAGGTCCTTCGTATTATTTTGGTAAAATAGTTGATAAGCCTTTTATAGGGGATGATTTAAGACCTGTGGAATATGAAGATATTAAACGTGTTAATCATTTAATGTATATGACTGCTTTTATAGGGCAGGTTATTTGCCTTGCTTTACTCATGATAGTACATTTAATTGCTTAACTATTTTCTGTCTTGTTTTTGTGTAAATAACATTTAATACATAAAAGATTATATAATAAGGAAAGGTATAAATAATTGCAAAATATTCACGGTGGAGATATATATACAAACCCAATTGAATATGATTTTTCGGTTAACATTAATCCTCTTGGAGTTCCGGAAGGAGTTAGGAATGCGCTACATGAAGCAGTAAATGATTGTAGTAATTATCCGGATATTGCGTCTGGCAAATTAAAGAATGCAGTTAGTAATATCTTGTCTATTCCTAAAGAATATTTGCTTTTTGGAAATGGTGCGTCAGAATTGTTCATGGCAATTGTACATGCTATAAAACCGGAAAAAACTGTAATTCCAATCCCTTCATTTTATGGATATGAGTATGCAACTATTGCAAATAATGGTGATATAATATATTACGAAACAAAGATTGAAAATAATTTTCATGTCGCTGAAGACATATTAACGGTATTAAAAGATGATATTAATCTGTTGTTTCTTGCCAACCCTAATAATCCAACAGGTAATTTGATTAGCAGGGATCTTTTATTAAAAATTTTAAGACATTGTATGGATAGAGATATATTAGTGGTTTTGGATGAATGTTTTATAGAATTTGCCGGCAAAGAACTATCCATGATTAATGAAATATACTCATTTTCGAATCTTATAATAATCAGAGCATTTACCAAAATATATTCAATCCCTGGTGTTCGCTTAGGTTATTTAATATGCAGTAATTCTTCAATTTTAAATACGATTAAAATTAATCTACCGGAATGGAATATATCAGTATTTGCACAAAAGGCAGGATGTGTATGTACAAGATTAGATGGTTTTATTGAAAAAACGATAGATTACATAAATATAGAAAGACAGTTTCTTATTAACGGTCTTGAAAATATTGGATATAAAGTAATATCCGGTAACGCCAACTTTCTTTTGATTTATTCTAAGCAACCGTTATACGAAAGTTTGTTAGAGAAAAAAATTCTAATCCGCGATTGTACTAATTTCAAGGGTTTAGCGAAAGGATATTACAGAATTTCAATAAAAAGCAGGAAAGAAAACGAGATTTTATTAAATGCAATAGGGGAGATTAACACAAAATGAAGATAGAACATATACTTCCTGATGAAATAGAGAAGAAAAGCTTCGAGATAATTACTGAAACACTTAACGAAAAAGGTATAATTCTTCCAAAAGATCAGGAGTTGGTAACGAAACGTGTAATACATACAAGCGCAGACTTTGATTATTCACAAACCATGACATATTCAGAAAATGCTGTTGCGATAGCAAAAAATCTTTTGGCAGACGGAGCTGATATTGTGACTGATACCAATATGGCTCTTGCAGGTATTAACAAGAAATCTCTTGCAAAGCTTGGAGGAGAAGCTCATTGCTTTATGGCTGATGAAGATGTTGCGAGAATTGCTAAGGAAAAAGGCGTGACACGAGCAGTAGTTTCTATGGAAAAAGCAAGTAAGATTGAAAAGCCGGTTATATTTGCGATAGGTAACGCCCCCACAGCACTTATTAAATTACATGAAATGATCCAGGAAAATACATATAGACCGGCATTTATCATAGGAGTTCCGGTTGGTTTTGTGAATGTAGTTGCTGCTAAGGAATTAATAATGGAAACAGATATACCTTATATTGTAAATGCCGGCAGAAAAGGTGGAAGTAATATAGCAGCAGCTATATGTAATGCACTTATATATGAACTGACCAGATAGTGAGGTTTTTATGCAATATGGATTTACAACCGGAAGCTGTGCTGCTGCAGCGTCAAAAGCAGCAGCTTATATGTTGCTTACCGGAAAACTTAAAAATGAAATATCAATAGAGACGCCCAAAGGTATAATATATAATGCGAAGCTTATGGATATTAACCGCAGTGAAAATGAAGTAAGCTGTGCCGTAATAAAGGACGGAGGGGACGACCCGGATATTACTACAGGCGCATATATTTATGCAAAGGTATCCATAGTGGATGGACATGGTCAGAATATACTGATAGATGGTGGAGTTGGCGTAGGCAGAGTTACAAAACCGGGACTTGACCAACCAATAGGAAATGCCGCAATCAATCATGTTCCTCGTGAAATGATAGAAAAAGAAGTACTAGAAGTTGTTAAACTTACCGGTTATTCGGGAAATCTTAAGATAATAATATCTGTTCCTACCGGAGAAGAATTGGCAAGACAGACATTTAATCCCAGGCTTGGAATTGTCGGTGGAATCTCAATCTTAGGTACCAGTGGAATAGTTGAACCGATGAGCACGAAAGCAATTATTGAAACTATTAAAGTTGAATTAAATCAAAGACGTGTACAAGGATATGATTATGTGGCTGTATCCCCCGGTAATTACGGACTTGATTTCATGAAGAACACCTATGGATATGATTTGGATCGAAGTGTTAAATGTAGTAACTTTATAGGTGACACGATTGATATGGCTGTTGAATTAGGGTTTAATAAACTGCTTCTTACCGGTCATATAGGAAAACTTATTAAAGTTGCAGGTGGTATCATGAATACACATTCTAATGAGGCTGATTGTCGAATGGAATTATTGGCAGCTTTCTCTGTTAAAGCAGACGTAGATTCAGAAAAAATAAAAAAGTTGTTAGATTGTGTTACAACTGAGGATGCGGTTCACATTTTAGATGATGCAGGAAAATTACAACCAATAATGGATAATGTTGCGGAACGAATCTGTTATTATCTTGATAGACGCGCAAAAGGAAAATTGAAAACAGATTGTATCATTTATACAAATGAATATGGAGAATTAGCTAAAAGTAAGGGGGCAAAGGGATGGTTTACTTTGTTGGAGCAGGAACAGGAGCAGTAGATCTCATTACCGTTAGAGGTATGCGTTTATTAGAACAGGCTGATGTTATCATTTACGCGGGTTCATTAGTTAATCCCGGTTTGCTTGAATATGCCAAAAATGAATGTGAGATATATGACAGTTCTAAACTGACATTAGAAGAAGTACTGGAAATAATGAAACAGGCAGGAAGTAATGGTAAGAAAATCGTGAGATTACATACCGGTGATCCTAGCATTTACGGTGCTGTCAGAGAACAGATGGATGAACTTGACAAGCTTGGTATCAGTTATGAGAGTTGCCCGGGAGTAAGTGCATGTTTTGGGGCTGCGGCTTCTCTTAATTTGGAATATACGCTTCCGGGAATCTCGCAGTCACTTATAATCACAAGAATGGAAGGTAAAACTAAGGTTCCCGGGAAGGAGAGTATTGAAAACTTTGCTACCCATCAGACTTCTATGGCTATATATCTAAGTACCGGAATGCTTGAGGAGTTGAGTAAACGTTTAATAGCCGGAGGTTATCGAAAAGATACACCTGCAGCAATTATATATAAAGCAACGTGGCCCGAGGAAGAGGCGTATATATGCACAATTGATAGTCTTTATGATACGGCTAAGAAACATGGAATCACAAAAACTGCCATTGTATTGGTGGGAGAAGCTGTTGCACATCAGGGATATGAAAAATCCAGATTATATGCTGCTGATTATTCAACAGAATTTCGACATGCAAAGGATGATTAGAGGTTATGAATTTAAGTATTATTAGTTTTACACAAAATGGAATATCTCTATCAAAGAACATTGCAAACGTAATGGAACAAATTAAGTGTTCTCTATATACGAAGTGTTCAACAGATTATATCAGCGATAATAACAATGAAAATATTATAAAATATGTGGAACAAAGTATTTATGAATGGACCGGAAAACAATTTGAGGAAAAGAATGCAATACTATTTATTGGTGCGACAGGAATAGCAGTCAGAGCAATTGCTCCTCATATAAATGATAAATTGACAGATAGTCCTGTTCTGGTTATGGATGAAATGGGAAAATATATAATACCTGTTTTGTCAGGTCATGTTGGAGGCGCAAATGAGATTGCTCTAAATATAGCGACTCTTACCGGTGCTAAGCCGGTTATAACTACTGCAACAGATATCAACGAACTTTTTGCCATAGATATATTTGCTAAGAAAAATCAACTATTTATCACGAATAAAGATGGAATTGCTAAAGTTTCATCGAAAATTTTATACGAAAAAAGTATAAGT
Source organism: uncultured Lachnospiraceae bacterium (assembly GCA_902793335.1). Lineage (GTDB taxonomy): Bacteria > Bacillota > Clostridia > Lachnospirales > Lachnospiraceae > CAG-590. Next base: position 92,400 of record CADBCZ010000001.1, on the reverse strand, counting down.
ATTTCTATAGAAAATGATCATTTGGATAGTGATGATTATGTTCCGTCATTTATAAATATAATTGACTATCCTCCACAAGAAAAGACCGATGTAGTCATAACTTCGGAAGATAATAAGTTCGATACATCATTACTACTTAAACCTATGGAATATGTTATAGGATTCGGATGTAAAAAAGGAAAAGAATACTATAAGATAGATCAATATATTAATGAAAGTCTTGAACAAGCAGGTATATCCTTAAACAGTATATCAGGTATATCATCTATTGATGTCAAAAAAGATGAACCTGGATTAATTAAATGGAGCACAAAAACAAGAATTCCTTTTACTACTTATTCTGCGGAAGAATTAGAAAGTGTTGGCGGAACATTTAACAGTTCGGAGTTTGTCAAAGCCAATGTGGGTGTTGATAATGTGTGTGAAAGAGCTGCTCTTAAGTTATGTGGTGCAGACGGAAAACTAATATATGAAAAACATGCAAAAGATGGAATGACCATAGCTATTGCTAAGAAAACATGGAGAGTGAAATTTGATGAATAAGATATATGTAGTTGGAATGGGTCCGGGAAAAGAAGAAATGATGACAGGCGAAGCTATTAAAGCACTTGAAATGGCAGATGTTATAATTGGATATACGACGTATCTTAATCTATTGGGTGCTCGTTTTGATAATAAAGAAAAGCTGTCTACACCAATGAAAAAGGAAACAGAAAGATGTAGGATGGCTTTTGATGAGGCTTATAAAGGCAAAAGGGTAGCATTAATTTGTAGTGGTGATGCAGGAATATATGGAATGGCATCTCTTATGTATGAATTAGCGCCTGATTATCCTGAAACGGAGATAATCGTGATTCCGGGAGTTACAGCAGCGTGTAGTGGAGCTGCCGTACTTGGAGCACCGATTAATCATGATTTTTGTGTAATCAGTTTAAGTGACTTGTTAACACCTTGGGATAAAATTGAAAAACGACTGATTGCTGCTGCTTCAGGTGATTTTGCTATTGTAATATATAATCCGGGAAGTCACAAAAGGAAAGATTATCTTCAAAAAGCATGTGATATTCTTCTTACGTACATTGAAGAAGACAGAGCTTGTGGTTATGTAGAATATATAGGCAGAGATGGAACCAAATGCGTTACCTGTACATTGAAAGAGTTAAGAGATACAGAAGTTAACATGTTTACAACAGTGTTTATTGGTAATTCCGAAAGTGAAATCATTAATAATAAACTTATTACAAAGCGAGGATATCATATTGAAAGAGATTCTAATATTTGCAGGAACAACTGAAGGACGTAGATTGTCGGAATGTCTGGCTGATTCAGGTATTCAAAATACCGTCTGTGTTGCGACACAATATGGTGAGATGGTATTAAATGAACATCCTTTGGTTAAAATTCATTGCGGAAGAATGGATAAAACAGAAATAGAAGAATTTATTAAAAATGGAGATTATTCTGTTGTTGTTGATGCCACACATCCTTATGCAGAGATTATTACAGAAAATATTAAGGCTGCTGTACATGATATTGATATTCCATATCTTCGTTTAAAAAGGGAACTTTGTAGTGATGTAAAAGAAGAGAATATCGTTTTCTTTAATACTAACGAAGAATGTGCTAAGGCTTTAGAAGATATTCAAGGTAACATACTACTTACTACAGGTAGCAAGGAATTATCAAAGTACTGCAACCTGGAAAATGTGAAAAAAAGACTTTTTGTCAGAGTTCTTCCGGGGGTAGAAAGTCTTTCGCTCTGCTTAGAGCAAGGCATAAGCGGAAAGAATATAATTGCTATGCAGGGACCATTTACTGATGAAATGAATGAAGCATTAATACATCAATATAATATATCGTGCATGGTTACAAAAGAAAGTGGAAGATCCGGTGGATATTATGAAAAAATTAAAGCTGCTCAAAAAAACGGAGTGAAAGTTTTTGTTATTGGTCATCCAAAGGATGATAAAGGTCTTTCATTTAATGAAATCTGTATAGAACTTGAAAGATTCTGCAAACATGATATTAAGAAGAAAAGTTTATTGGAGATTACACTAGCCGGTATCGGTATGGGTAAAAAAACAGGTCTCACTCAAGAGGTAAATGAGTGTATAAAAGGTGCTGATATAATATTAGGTGCTGAGAGAATGATTGCATCTTTTAATCCCCAAATTGAGAAAAAACCTTATTACAGTTCAAAACAAATCATCCCATATCTATACGAAATAAGGAATAAGTATATTAACGATAAGCTAAAGATTGTAATTTTGTTTTCCGGAGACAGTGGTTTTTACAGTGGCTGCCAAACCTTACAAAAAGCTTTGTTAGAAGAAATAGAAATGAATCGTTTAAAAGCAGAAATTCATATTATGCCGGGTATTTCTTCAATTTCTTATCTTGCAGCTTCTATCGGTGAAAGTTATCATGATGCTTCTGTACTTAGTATGCATGGAAAAGAGCTATATAATATAGCAAATAGAATAAAGCATAGTTTAAAAACATTTATTATCATGTCCGGTGTTAAAGATGTAAATATTCTCGGAAAATGTTTGATTAAAGCCGGTATGAATGAATGTGAAATCATAACGGGTTATCAGTTATCTTATGATAATCAGCAGATTGTTAAAAGAACAGCATCAGAATGTATACAGTTAAATGATAACGGATTATATACATGTTTTATTAAAAATCCTAATGCTGTACCAATTAGGCTTACTCATGGATTGGCAGATAGTGAGTTTATAAGAGATAATATTCCGATGACCAAAGAAGAAGTAAGAGAAATTAGTATCTGTAAATTACATCTTAATCAAAATTCTGTAGTATATGATATTGGCAGTGGTACGGGTTCTATTGCGGTAGAGATTGCAAGACTTTCTCCTGATATCTTTGTACATGCTATTGAAGAAAAGAATGAAGCTGTATCTTTGATTAATAAGAATATAGATAAATTTCAACTTGAAAACATCAGTGTGCTTAAGTCAAAAGCACCTGATGGACTAAAGGATCTGCCATTTGCTACACACGCGTTTATTGGAGGAAGTGGTGGAAATCTTAAGGAGATATTGCAGACACTACATGACATTAATCCGAACATGCGTGTAGTTATTAATGCAATCAGTATGGAAACCATCTGTTCTATCAAGGAAATATTAACTCTATTTAAAATTGAAAATGAAGAAATAGTTCAGATACAGGTAAACAGATCTAAGAAAGCAGGAAAACATCATTTAATGATGGCTGAAAACCCAATCTGGATTTGTGCATTTAATTTTTCATGTGAGGTATGATATGAAACTTAACCGTGTTATGATTGCAGCTCCTAAGAGTGGAAGCGGAAAAACTACAATAACTTGTGCTTTACTTAAAATATTGAAAGATAACGGAGAATCTGTAGTTTCATTTAAATGTGGACCTGATTATATTGACCCTATGTTCCATAATAAGGTTATTGGGATTCCTTCAAAGAATCTTGATACTTTCTTTACTGATATTAATACGACAAGGGAACTTTTTGTCCGTGATTTAACTGAGGATAATTTTGTTGTGATGGAAGGAGTTATGGGACTTTACGATGGGCTTGGTGGCGTAAAAGAAGAGGGTTCTTCTTATAATTTGGCAAAAATAACAGATACACCTATAGTTCTTGTTATTGACGCAAAGGGTATGGGACGTTCATTGATTCCGATGATTTCAGGATTTCTTTCTTATGACAGCGAACATCTTATTAAAGGAATAATATTAAATAAAATTTCTAAATCATATTATGAAATTATTAGACCTCTAATCGAAAAAGAACTTAACGTTGAGGTGTTGGGATATTTCCCTGAGCATAAGGAAACATATATACAAAGCAGACATTTAGGTCTGGTTCTGCCTGATGAAATAACAAACCTACAGGATCAATTAACTATCGTTTCCGATGAATTGAAACATAATATTAATATTAATGCTCTTAAGGCTATTGCGGGTAATGCAAAAGAAATTGAGTATGATCCGATTCATTTTCAAAGAAAAGATCACTTAAACAAACTTGATGAAACACCTATAATTGCAGTAGCATGGGATGAAGCATTCTGTTTTTATTATCATGATAATCTTCATCTATTAGAGGATTATGGAGCAAAACTTGAATATTTTTCACCACTTCATGATAATGAATTGCCAAAGAATTGCCATGCTGTATTAATTGGTGGTGGTTATCCCGAAAATTATGCAGATCAATTATCTAAGAATATCAGTATGCTTAGTTCAATCAAAACAGCTTTTGACAAAGGTATGCCATTTGTAGTTGAATGTGGTGGCTTTATGTATCTTCATGAATCTTTGATTGATGAAAAAGGTATGAAATACAATATGGTCGGTGCAGTTCCCGGCACGTGTGAATATACGGGAAGATTGGTTCGTTTCGGTTATATTGAAATAAAAGAAAACCAAAGCAGTTTTCTTCCGGAAGATGAAATAATAAAAGGTCATGAATTTCATTATTATGACAGTACCAATAATGGTAAAAGTTGTATTGCAAAAAAGCCTTTAACCGGAAGAGAATATAGTTGTATTATCGAGGGAGATAACTACTGGATTGGATTTCCACATTTATATTATCCATCTAATCCTGCATTTGCACAAAAATTTGTCGAAAAAGCAGAAGAATATAAGAAACACTGTGTTTGTTAATGCAGTGTTTTTTTATATCGGGGATTTTGTATTATAAAACTTTATGATATAATAATTATATTATATTTGAAGTGAGGTGACTTTAATATGGCTACAGAGGGATCATTTCAGGAAAGCACAAAAACAAAGGTTACAAAACCAAAAAAATTTAATGTTATAATGATAAATGATGACTTTACTTCAATGGAGTTTGTTGTAAATATCCTTATTGAGATTTTTCATAAAGACCCGGTCGATGCCGAGAATATTATGATGCATGTACATAAGAACGGAAGGGCTGTTGTTGGAGCTTATCCCTATGATATTGCTCTTACTAAGACAAACGCAGCAATGACAAAAGCCAGAGAAGAAGGTTTCCCATTCAGAATGACTATTGAAGAAGCGTAAATAAGTTACAGAGTTTATCTAATTATTGATTTTACTATACAGGAGAAGAATATAAGTATGAATATGTCAGAACAAGCTGCGTCTTTGATGGATAAGGTTGTACAGTTCGTCAAAGAGGAAAAATATGAATATTTGACACCGGAGATGCTGCTTTATTTCATAGCTGATGATGTTTTGTTTGCTGAGGCTTTTTACGATTGTGAGGGTGATGTCAAAAAGCTTAAATCCGGTCTGAAAAAATATATAGATGAATATGTAGAGAAGGTAGAGAACTCATATCCGGAATTATCCGCCGGAAGTATATTTGTTCTTTCGTATGCAGAGCAGTCTGCCACAAATTCAGGATGTGAGAATATTGAAATCAGGCATATTTTGCATGGAATATGGCAACTCGAAGAATCATATGCCGTATATTATATGGAAAAACAGGGTATTACCGAAGCTGACCTTCTTTCTATGATGGCAGAAATATCAGATGAGATTAATGAAACAGGGAAAGAATTGTCAGATTTCTCATCATCAGAGGATGAACCTGATAATGACATTAATATATATATAGATTTTTCGTCTATGCAAGCTCCAAAATCATCAGGTAAAAAGAAGAATAAAACAAACCAGTTAAAAACTCTTGCACCCTGCTTGAATGATAATATGGAGGGAATCAACCCTTTGATCGGAAGAGAGGATGAATTAGAACGTACTATTCAGATTCTTTGCAGAAAAGATAAGAATAATCCTCTTCATATTGGAGAACCCGGAGTTGGAAAAACTGCGATAACTTACGGATTGGTTGCACGAATTAATGAGGGAAATGTTCCGGAAGAATTGATTGGAAGCAAGGTCTATTCATTAGATCTTGGTGGTATGCTTGCAGGAACTCAGTATCGTGGTGATTTTGAAAAACGTTTCAAGAAGGTATTATCCGAGATTGAGAAGCAGGAAAAACCTATAATATATATTGATGAGATTCATAATCTTTCCGGTGCAGGTGCTGCCGGTGAGAGTTCTTTTGATGCCGGAAATATGTTAAAACCATATCTGTCTTCCGGCCATATAAGATTTATAGGCGCTACCACATTTGAGGAATACAAGAAACACTTTGAAAAAAACAAAAGTCTTGTCAGAAGATTTCAGAATGTTGAAGTTAAAGAACCAACAGAAGAAGAGACATTAGAGATACTCAAAGGTTTAAAGGAAAGCTATGAAGAGTTTCATCATGTAAGATACGATGATGAAGTATTAAAATATGCCGTTACAATGAGTGCCAAACACATCAATGAGAGATTTCTGCCGGATAAAGCAATTGACTTAATTGATGAAGCCGGTGCTTATTGCAAGTTAAATACTAGAAGAAGTAATATGGATGAAGATGCTTCTGATCAAGCCGATAACAGTGAAGTAGAAAAAGAATCCGTATACGGAACAGTTGATAAAGATATAATAAATACAGTCCTAACAAAAATATGCCGTGTTCCTATGGAGACTGTAGATACCGAAGATACAGAAGGATTGTCAAATCTTGATGATAAGATGAAGAGCCATATCTTTGGTCAGGATGAGTCAATATCACAAGTTGTAAATGCTATTAAATTTTCAAAAGCCGGTCTACTTGACGAAGATAAACCTCTCGCAAGCCTGTTGTTTGTCGGACCTACAGGTGTTGGTAAAACAGAAGTTGCAAGAACTCTTGCAAAGCAATTAGGCGTTAAGCTTATTCGTTTTGACATGAGTGAATACGGAGAAAAACATGCTGTGGCCAAACTTATAGGTTCACCTGCCGGATACGTGGGCTATGAGGAAGGTGGTCTTCTTACAGAAGAGATACGTAAGAATCCATTTGCTGTATTACTCCTTGATGAGATAGAAAAAGCTCATTTTGACATTTATAATATTCTTCTGCAAGTTATGGATTATGCGACACTTACTGACAATCAGGGAAGAAAAGCTGATTTTCGTAATGTAGTAATTATTATGACTTCTAATGCAGGAGCAAGTCGTATAGGTAAGAAAGGGATTGGTTTTGGAACGTCTGCCTACGACAGTAGTGTTATTATGGATGAAGTCGAAAGAGTATTTCAACCTGAATTTAGAAACAGACTTAACAGAATTGTTGTGTTTAACGGTATGGATGATAACATGGCAGAACGTGTTGTTGAAAAGAAAATGGGCGAGTTAAAAGCCTTACTTATCAAACGTAATATTTCTATGTCTGTTGATGAGGATGCATTTAAACTTATCAAGAAAAAAGGCGTAAGTGAAGAGTTTGGAGCGCGTGAGATAGACAGAATTATCCGAAATGAGATTAAACCGTTATTGGTTGATGATATTTTGTTTGGTAAATTAAAAAATGGAGGAGAAGTTACCATATCAGCAGAAGGTGATTGTTTTATAGTACGATAAATCAGGAGATGTCATTATGGTTGTTACATATTACAGTACATTATTCATACTATCAATGATATTATTAATTTTCTATGTATGTATATGGCAGAAGAATTTTGATATTACCTTTACTATGTTTTTTACCCTGGTACCGATATCATGTCTTGGCTATTTATTATATATAGAGGCTGACAGTACCTATGTTGCATTTTGGGGACTGCGTTTCATATACATTGGTGGAATATTTCTGCAATACTTTATTACATTAAGTATTTTCAATCTCTGCGAAGTTAGACTTCGTAAGATAATTAAAGTATTTGTATTTTGTATAAGTGTTTTATTATATGTTACCGTTCTGTTAATCGGAACAAATAATCTATATTATAAAAATGTTGAACTTATTCAAAAAGATGGATACTTTGTACTCGAAAAAGAATATGGAATAGTGCATACTTTGTTCTATGTCTATTTAATTACTCTTTTTATTGTCGGTATCATTGTAATTATTTACAGTTTTATCAAACAGAGTCAGGTGTCCAGAATTACTTTGTATCTATTGATAGTACCTGATGGAATGGCGGTATTTTCATATATTGTTATGAAAAAGATAATTGAAGAAGTTGAATTTATACCGTTGGGATATGTTTTGGCAGAAGTAATATATCTTATCATCGCATACAGAACCTGTCTTTATGACATAGATAATGCTGTAGCGACTTCCTTAACGCAAACAGGCTCAACCGGTTACATTTCCTTTGATTTTAAAAAGAATTATCTTGGCAGTAATGAGAAAGCTAAAGAAATATTACCTTTTTTAGATGAACTAACAGTTGATAATGGACTTGATATTAATAACAAAAAACAGAAGAAACTGATTCACTGGTTGGATAGTTTTATAGAAGATAACTATAATAATACATTTACTTATGTTTTTCATATAAATGATAAGCTTGACGAAAAAACAGATAGAATCTATAACGTCAATGTTAATTTCTTATATGATAGTGTGAGAAAACGTGGTTATATAATAACTCTTACTGATGATACTGCTAATAGAAAATATATCAATCTTCTCGACTCATATAATGAAAAACTTCAAAATGAAGTTTCCGAAAAGACTCAACACATCATAGATATGCATAATAACCTGATATTAAGTCTTGCAACCATGGTTGAAAGTCGGGACAATTCTACAGGTGGTCATATCAGACGTACCAGTATTGGTGTGAAATTAATAACAGATGAAATAATGAAAGATAATGAACTCGGTCTTTCTGATGAATTCTGCAAAAATATAATCAAGGCAGCACCAATGCATGATCTTGGAAAAATTGCGGTTGATGATGCGATTCTTCGAAAACCCGGAAAGTTTACAGATGAGGAATTTGAGAAGATGAAATGTCACGCTGCAGAAGGAGCTAAGGTAATACATCAGATTTTGGAAAAGACCGATAATGAAGCATTTAAAGTAATTGCAGAAAATGTTGCACACTATCATCACGAGAGAGTAGATGGTTCCGGATATCCTGAAGGTCTTAAGGGTGATGAAATACCGATAGAAGCCCGTATTATGGCAATAGCCGATGTATATGATGCTTTAGTAAGTAAGAGAGTATATAAAGACAGTATGTCATTTGAACAGGCGGATTCTATAATTATGGACGGTATGGGTACGCAGTTTGACGATCGTTTAAGGAAATATTATGTTAAAGCCAGACCGAAGTTAGAAGAATATTACAGTAGTCAGATAGAAGGATAATATTATGGCGGTTTATCAATTAGATGAAAATGAAATATATTTTCCAAAGCCGGAACTTGCAGAAGAAGACGGACTGCTGGCAGTTGGCGGTGATTTATCTGTAGAGCGATTGTTACTTGCATACAGTCATGGAATATTTCCATGGTATAATGCCGATCAACCGATTATGTGGTGGTGTCCGCATGAGAGATTTATCATACGACCTGACAAGATTCATGTTTCACATTCTCTTAGAAAATTCATGAAAAAACATAAGGTAGATATAATGTATAACAGAGATTTTGCAGATACTATGCATAGATGCCGAATGAAGCGTGAGTTTGCAGAAGGAACATGGATTCATGATGATATGGAGAAAGCTTATGGTGCACTTTTTCATAAAGGTTATGCTATGAGTGTTCAGGCATATACTGATGGTGAGCTTGCAGGAGGTCTGTATGGAGTTATCATTGGGAGATGCTTTTACGGAGAGAGTATGTTTTCTGATAAAGAAAATGGTTCTAAACTTGCTGTTGTTGGACTTGCCAGTCTGCTTGCTGATAATGATTTCGTCTTTATTGATTGTCAATTTCATACTGACCATTTGGAGAGTATGGGTGGGGAGAGGATTAGTTATAAGGAGTATATGAATTTAATTGAAGCCGGTATGAAATAGTTAATGACCTGAATTGATAATTAAGTCGATTCAGGTTTCTTTTATTTGACGAAGTTGATGCGAGGTATTATAATGCAAGATGGTGTTGTATATCATTAAAACTTATACAATATACTGTATTTGATTTATTACAAGTATTATATTTTATTAATATTTTTAAATATACGAAAAAGAGGAAAAAATTATGACCCCCATGATGGAAATGTACTGCAAAACTAAAGAGGAGTACAAAGACTGTATATTATTTTATCGCTTAGGCGACTTCTATGAGATGTTCTTTGAAGATGCGATTACAGCATCTCGCGAACTTGAAATTACACTTACAGGAAAGAGCTGCGGCATGGAGGAACGGGCTCCAATGTGCGGTGTTCCTTTTCACTCATATGAAAAATACATGAATACCTTAGTTGATAAGGGGTATAAGGTAGCTATATGTGAACAGGTTGAGGACCCGAAGACTGCAAAAGGTATCGTAAAAAGGGAAGTTATCAAGGTAGTTACTCCCGGTACCAATATTAGTGATGCCGGACTTAAAGATAATAAAAACAACTATCTTATGAGTATCTACCATGACGAAAATTATGGTATCTCATTTGCAGATATAACAACAGGAGATTTTTATACAACAGAAGTTTCAACTCTTTCTAAAGTGATTGATGAGATTTCCAAGTTTTCTCCTGTTGAAATTCTAATCGATAGTAGTGTTCCTGTTGATGAAAGTATAGGACTTCACATATCAATAATTGATCTTTGCAATAAAAATAATGTTATGCTTTCAATCATGGAGGATTGGTATTTTGACAGGGAAATGGACGAAAATCTTATCAAAGACCAATTTTCGGTTTCCAATCTTGAAGGTTTAGGACTTAAGGATTATAACGAAGCTATCAGCTCTATAGGCTGTCTTATATACTATCTCAAAGATACTCAAAAGGGGGCTGTTGAGCATATCAATCATATTCGCACTTATAATGTAGAGGATTTCGTAGTACTTGACAGTTCGACAAGACGTAATCTTGAGCTTACAGAGACTATGCGAGACAAAAATAAACATGGTTCACTGTTGTGGGTTCTTGATAAGACCAAGACGGCGATGGGAGCAAGAACCTTGCGCTCAATGGTTGAACAGCCGTTAAAAAGTGCTAAAGAAATAGAAGACAGATTTGATGCTATTGAAGCATTTAACAATTCGGTTATTAATAGAGAAGAACTTCGTGAATATCTTCAGGCAGTCTATGATCTTGAAAGATTAATGACAAGAATTACTCTAAAAACTGCAAATCCAAGAGACTTAATTGCATTTAAGAACTCAGTTGCCATGCTTCCGCATGTAAGAGAGGTTTTACACGAATTTTCAGATGGTCTTTTAAATAAATATGATGAAGAATTAGATGAGCTTTCAGATCTCTATGAGCTGATTGAGGCTTCAATTGATGAAGAGGCACCTATTCAGGTTAAAGAAGGTCGTATTATCAAGAGTGGTTATAATGAAGATGTCGATATGTTAAAGAGTGCCAAAACAGACGGTAAGGAATGGATATTAGAACTTGAAGCAAAAGAACGAGAAGCTACAGGGATTAAGAATCTAAAGGTCGATTATAATAAGGTTTTTGGTTATTATTTTGTTGTCACTAATTCATACAAAGACCTTGTCCCTGATCATTTTATCAGAAAACAGACTCTTGCTACATCTGAGCGTTATTCTACAGATGAGTTAGAAGAAATAGCAGGGAAGATATTAGGCGCTGAAGACAGACTGTACGGACTTGAATATGATCTGTTCTGTGACGTCAGAGATAAATTAGCTGCTGAAGTTAAACGCGTACAGAAAAGTGCCAAGATTGTAGCAGAACTTGATGCGTTAGCTTCACTTGCCTACGTTGCCGAGAAGAATCATTTTGTCAGACCTTCGATTAATACAGAAGGTCGAATAGATATTAAGGAGGGGAGACATCCTGTTGTAGAGAAAGTTCTCTCAAATGATTCATTTATAGTAAATGATACTTATCTTGACAATGAGGATAATCGTCTGTCGATAATTACCGGACCTAATATGGCCGGTAAATCAACATATATGCGTCAGGTTGCTTTAATTGTGCTTATGGCTCAGATTGGGTCATATGTTCCGGCATCCTTTGCTGATATAGGAATTGTAGACAGGATATTCACTCGTGTTGGTGCTTCTGATGATCTTGCATCAGGACAGAGTACATTTATGGTGGAAATGAGTGAGGTTGCAAATATCCTTAGAAATGCAACTCCTAACAGTCTGCTTATTCTTGATGAGATAGGTCGTGGTACATCTACATATGACGGTCTTTCTATTGCATGGGCGGTAGTAGAATATATAAGTTCAAGAGATCTGTTAGGCGCAAAAACATTATTTGCGACACACTATCATGAATTAACAGAGCTTGAGGGAAGATTACCCGGAGTTAATAATTACTGTATATCAGTTAAAGAATCCGGTGATGATATAGTATTCCTTCGAAAGATTATAAAGGGTGGTGCTGACAAGAGTTACGGAATTCAGGTTGCCAGACTTGCAGGTGTTCCTGAGGTTGTATTATCAAGGGCAAAAGAGATATCTGTAGAACTTTCTGATCATGATATCAATGTTACTTCAGCTGCAGATATAATGCCTCAGATTTTGACCGAAGATAAGAAATCTAAGGGAAAAGGTAAAAAGGGTGAGACTGTAGGACAGTTATCACTTTTTGAAAACGCTGAAGAATCAAGTGTTGTAGCTGATATTAAGGCACTTGATTTGTCAAATATGACACCAATGAAGGCGATGCTATATCTAAACGATCTGCAGGAAAGACTTAGAGGGTAGGTAGTAATTAAAAAATTTTTTTCTTTAAATATTCATAATGGAGAGGCAGAATAATGATTAAAGTTTTAGATCAGGAAACAATTAACAAAATAGCGGCAGGAGAGGTTGTAGACCGTCCTTCCTCAGTTGCAAAGGAACTTATAGAAAATGCTATCGATGCCGGAGCGACTGCCATAACAGTTGAAATCAAGGATGGTGGTCTGTCTTTCATTAGAATTACAGATAACGGCGGTGGAATAGCTAAGAATGATGTTCCAACAGCGTTTATCAGACATGCAACAAGTAAGATTATGACTATAGAAGATCTACTTTCGGTAAGCTCTTTAGGCTTTCGTGGTGAGGCTCTTGCCAGTATTGCTGCAGTAGCCCAGGTTGAGTTGATTTCAAAGACGCCTTCTGATCTTACTGGACTTAGATATGAGATACATGGTGGTAGGGAGATTGCCAATGAAGAAATAGGTGCGCCTACCGGAACTACGATTATTGTACGTAATCTCTTCTATAATGTTCCTGCGAGGAAGAAGTTTGTCAAAACTCCGACAACGGAGGGTGGATATATAACAGATCTTGTTACGAAACTGGCACTTTCAAGACCTGATATTTCATTTAAATACATAATTAACGGTAATAATAAGATTGCAACTTCGGGTAACGGTAAGTTACAGGATGTTATTTATCATATATACGGCAAGGATATCTCTGCCAATCTTATACCTCTTAAACGCACTGTCGGTAATCTTTCTGTCGAAGGATATATTGGCAAATCTTTTGTATCAAAGGGAAATAGAAGTTTTGAACATTATTTTGTAAATGGACGCTCAATCAGAAGTAATATCGTTACCAAGGCGATAGAAGAGGGATACAAATCATTTATTATGATACATCGTTTTCCGTTTACAACTCTCCATTTTACAATGGATTCTGATAAACTTGATGTAAATGTTCACCCACAGAAAATGGAGTTTAAATATTCCGATAACGAGCAGTTGTTTGATTTTGTAAAGGATTCAGTGAGAAAAGCTTTATTAGAACCTGAAATGATTAAGGATGTTTCTCTTAAAACCTCCAAAGAAGAAAAAGCTATTATTATTGAGGAAAAGAAAAAACAGACAGCTCATGTTCCTGAACCTTTTGAGAGTAAGGCAAGAGCCATGAAATATGGCGAGGTAATAAAAGAAAAGGTTAGTGATGTCAAGAATACATCAGTGCCTGCTAAAAATAATTTGTCAAATGAAAATAATACTGCAGTTCAATCCGGTGTATTTACTTCATTAAATAAAGATGTTACCGGTTCAAAGATAAATGACAATTTTGAATTAAATAGTAAGAGACAATTAAGTGATAATATTATTTTACACGACACAGAAGATTCTAACGTTGCCATACACAATAAATCAACAGAAACTAACAATAAATTAGAACATGATACATTTTCTGATTTATTACATCAAGATAAGGAAAATTTGTCTGATATAAAAGAAGATGTTTCTTCCGGAGAACAGCTCGCAATGTCGATAGAAGAGTTCATTTCACCGGAAGCCAGAAAGAAACACAGATTGATTGGTCAGGTATTTAAGACTTACTGGTTGATAGAATTTGATAATAAGTTATTTATAATGGATCAGCATGCGGCCCATGAGAAGGTAATGTTTGAAAACCTTATGAAGATGGCAGCCGAAAAGAAGGTATATTCTCAGCAATTATTGCCACCTAAGGTAATTCATATCGATAGTACAGAACTTGTATTATTAAAAGACCATATAGATATGTTTGTAAATACAGGTTTTGAATTAGATGAATTTGGAGATGATGCTGTCGTTATTCGTGCAGTCCCGGATGATATTATGGGAGTTGATCCGCAACTGCTTTTTGATGAATTGATTAACGTACTAAAAGATGAACGTAGTAAGCTATCAATAGATTTCTTTGTTGAAAAGTTGTCGGAGATGGCATGCAAAGCTGCAATCAAGGGGAATACTGAGATATCATTTAACGAAGCCGATGAGTTGCTGGATGAGCTTATGACACTCGATAATCCCTATAATTGCCCCCATGGAAGACCTACTATGATTTCTCTGACAAAAAGTGAGGTTGAACGTAAGTTTAAACGTATTCAGGATAATTCGGAGGATGAATTTCTATGAAAAAGCCTTTAATAATACTAACCGGACCAACCGCAGTAGGTAAAACTGAGCTATCAATTAGACTTGCAAAAGAATTGAATGGAGAGATAATATCTGCTGATTCCATGCAGGTTTATAGGCGTATGGATATCGGTACGGCAAAAATTAAACCGGAAGAAATGGATGGTGTACCTCATCATCTAATTGATATCCTCGATTCAAAAGAGGATTTTAACATATATCTTTTTCAGAAATATGCAAAAGCTGCCATGGAGCAGATATATGATCGTGGAAAAATCCCGATTATTGTTGGCGGAACAGGATTCTATATTCAGTCCATCATTTATGATATTGAATTCAATGATGAGGATAATTCAGGTAACGAATCTGCTTATCGTAAAGAGCTTAATGATTACTATGAAAAAAATGGAGCAAGTAAGCTTCATGAATTATTAAGAGAAGTAGACCCGGTATCAGCTGATACCATACATGAGAATAATGTAAAACGTGTTATCAGAGCATTGGAATTCTTCAAAGAAAACAATTATCCGATTTCCAAGCATAATGAAGAACAGAAGCTTAAGGAATCACCATATAACTTCGCTTACTTTGTTCTTAATCAGAACAGGGATATTCTGTATGACCGTATCGAAAAACGAATTGATATTATGATAAATGAAGGACTTGTCGACGAGGTTAAGTCCTTACTTGGTTATGGATGCACACCTGATATGGTTTCAATGCAGGGTATTGGATACAAGGAGATAATTCCGTATATTGAAGGTAAATGCAGTCTGGAAGAAGCTGTGTATATACTAAAGCGCGACACAAGACATTTTGCAAAGCGTCAGCTTACATGGTTTAGGAGAGAACGTGAAGTTATCTGGGTTGATAAGGATAAACTGACTACGGTTGATGAGCAGATTAAATATATGAAGCAGGTACTTGTGGAGCGTATGATTATCTAAATCAACTAATTATTTAACAATTAATATGATAAATGCGACAAAATCGTTAAAAGTTATAAAAATTTATAGGTTGATAAATTATAATAGAAAAAGGAGACGCAATATGCATAAACAGCTATTTGAAATATACGAACAAATGGGAGTATCAAAAAATGTTCTCTCATTATCAGAAAAAGTGGAAGAGTCATTAAAAGAACGTTTTGAACAGATTGATAAAGTAACCGAATACAACCAGATGAAGGTTCTGGGTGCTATGCAGAAGAACAAGCTTGCAGAAGCACATTTTTCGCCTACGACAGGTTACGGATATAACGATATCGGTCGTGAAACCTTGGAAAAGGTATATGCAGACATATTCCATACTGAGGCAGCTCTTGTCCGTGCACAGATCACGTGCGGAACACATGCTCTTTACCTTGCGTTATCATCAGTACTTCGTCCGGGAGACGAGCTTATTTCACCTGTAGGAAAACCATATGACACAATGGAAGAGATAATTGGTATAAGAAAGTCTACAGGTTCACTTGCAGAATACGGTGTTACATACAAACAGGTGGAGCTTCTACCTGACGGAACCTTTGATTATGAAGGAATCAAAAATGCCATATCAGACAAGACTAAAATGATGACTATTCAGCGCTCGAAGGGGTATCTAACCAGACCTACGTTTTCTGTCAAACAAATTGGCGAGTTGATATCATTTATTAAAGATATTAATCCAAATATTATCTGTATGGTCGATAACTGTTATGGTGAATTTGTTGATATTATTGAACCTTCTGATGTTGGAGCAGACATGATTGTAGGTTCCCTCATTAAGAATCCGGGTGGCGGACTTGCACCAATTGGAGGTTATATCTGCGGAACAAAAGAATGTATTGATAAGGCATACTACCGATTGACAGCTCCCGGACTTGGAAGTGAAGTAGGAGCAACACTTGGTGTTAATCGTGAATTCTTCCAGGGACTTTTCAATGCTCCACAGGTAGTTAATGGAGCGTTAAAGGGTGCAATATTTGCTGCAAATCTCTATGAAGCACTTGGCTTTGAATGCAGTCCTAATGCAAATGCTGACCGCCATGATATAATTCAGGCTGTTACTTTCCATGATCCGGAAAAAGTAATAGCATTTTGTGAAGGTATACAGTATGCTGCACCTGTTGATTCTCATGTTACACCAACGCCTTGGGCAATGCCGGGCTATGACTGTGATGTTATTATGGCCGCAGGCGCATTTGTTTCAGGAGCCTCCATAGAATTGTCGGCAGACGCTCCGATGCATGAACCATATACCGTATATTTTCAGGGTGGATTATCATATGACCATGCAAGATTCGGTATAATGAAGTCTCTTTCGCGTATGGAAGAGAAGGGATTAGTAAAAATTGGACAGATTGATTAAAATGTGATATTATATCTAATTAGTGAAATTTTAGAAAAAATATTTATATAAAAGGATGTAGCTTCTATGAATTTTCATGACAGAAAAGTTATACCACCCAAGTATATTTATTTATTTTTGACTCTAGTTTGTATAATATTACTTATACTTTCCATAATATTTGAAAGTAAATTTTCCGTATTGAAATCGGTGACCAGTGCCTTGATTACACCTATGCAATCAGGGGTTAATACAGTTGGATATTCAATTCATAATACCGTGACCGAAACCAAGGAAAAGAATGAGTTGATTAAGGATAACAAGGAATTAACTCAAAAGATTGAAGAATATCGTGCAAAAATAAAGGAATATGAGCAGGAGAAATACGAATTAGAACGTCTGCAGGAACTTTTGGAGTTAAAAGAACTATACGTTGACTACAATACGGTTGGTGCTCGTGTAATAGCAACAGACTCTACTAACTGGTTCTATACATTTATGATAGATAAAGGAACAGAATCAGGAATCAAAGTCGGTTGTAATATTCTGGCTAATGGTGGACTGGCAGGAATAGTTGTAGAGACCGGCAAAGGATATTCAAAAGTACGTTCTATAATAGACGATAGCAGTAATATAAGCGCAAGTATCAGTGGTGCCGAAAGTTTATGTACTGTTACAGGAGATATTTCTACTGTACGCGATGGATATATACATGTTAATTATATCAACAAGGCAGATACAATAGAAGATGGAGCCGAGATAGTAACTTCGCATGTCAGTAACAAATTTTTGCCCGGCTTATTGATCGGATATATTTCTGATGTAGAGATGGATTCCAATAATCTTACACAATCAGCTAAATGTATTCCGATTGTTGACTTTACAAATCTGCAGGAAGTTATTGTTATTTTAGATACGAAAACTACCTACAGAACTAATTCAAAGAATAAGAATATATACGACAGTGTTAACACACCTAACATACAGGTACCGGAGGATGAAACCGTCGACACTGATGAGAAAACATCCGACTCAGAAGAAGACAACAGTGATTCCGATTCTGATAATAATGAAAGTAACGATAGATTAAATGATACATCTGATAACGATGATGAAACGGGTAATACTGATAATAACGATAACAATGATAATACAGACAATAATGATGATGCCCAAAACGATAATGGCAATAACGAGTAATATAGTGGAGAACAGTTATGAAACGCTGCATAACAATCGGAATTATAATTATAATTAGTTTTTTATTTCAATCAACATTATTTCATTATATGGAGCTTGCAGGTGTTGTACCTAATCTTTTGCTAATTGTTACAATGTCTTTTGGCCTTATGAGAGGTAGAAAAGAAGGATTATTGGTTGGTTTTTTCTCCGGCTTGCTGGTTGACATTTTTTTTGGTTCTGTACTGGGTCCGTTTTCATTTATTTATATGACTTTGGGCTATACTAACGGCTTCTTCCACAGAATTTACTATGTAGAAGATGTATTGTTGCCTATGTTCATGATTACCGTTAATGATTTTGTATTTAACATTATGGTATATTTTGTGTATTTCATGCTTAAAAACAAACTACAATTTTCTGACTATCTCTATGAGATAATCTTACCTGAAATGATATATACTATTTTAATAACTTTGTTTTTCTATAAGATTTTAGTACGTATCAATCTTCATTTGAAACGAGTTAAAGAGGCTGACAAGATATGATTAAAGACTTACTTCGTGCAATAAAAGAGTTCTTAATTGAATATATTTCGCATCGTCTATTTATTATTTCTGTTATTTTTTTCGTATTGTTCTCAATACTGATATTTCGACTTTTCAAACTCCAGATAATTGAAGGACAGGAGCATCTGGAGAATTTCACATATAAAGCTAAGAAAACCTTAACCGTCGAAGCGTCAAGAGGTAACATTTATGACAGAGACGGTAATCTTTTGGCTTATAATAAATTGGCTTATGCTGTAACATTTGAAAACAATAATCGTTTAGCTGATGTTGCAAGAGAGAATGATGTTACTGAGAATGAACTAAAAAATGCAATAGTTGCAAAAACTATCAATATTCTTGAAAAACATGGTGATCGTCTAAATGTTAATTTCCCGATAGCCTGTAACAATGGAATATTGAGCTTTACAACAAATACAAAAGCAGAAAAACTAAGATTTCTAGCTGATGTTTATGGATACGGTTCTGCAGATCAGTTGACGGATATTGAAAAAAATTCATCTGCGCGTGTAGTATTTGATTATTTATCAGATGAAAAGTATTTTGATATATCTTCCGAGTACGAAATAGAGGAAGCACTCAAAATTATGAGCGTTAGATATGCATTATGGCTTAACAGATATCAGCAGTATATATCTGTTAATATTGCTATGGATATCAGTGAAGACAGTGTAGCTGAATTAAAGGAAAACAGCGCCGAGCTTCTTGGAATTGATGTTGTTGTAGATTCTATCAGAGTCTATAACGATTCAGAGTATTTTGCTCATATAATAGGATATATTGGTACTATTTCAACTGATGAGATGAAGGAATATAACGAAAATCTGTCTGAAAAAGACCAATATAACAGTAGCGATATGATTGGTAAGACAGGGTTAGAGAAGAAATATGAGTCTACTTTAAGAGGTACTAACGGTATTGAAGAAATTTATGTAGATAATCTTGGAAAGATAATCGAGCGTTCTGATAAGCAGGATTCGATTGCAGGACAGGATATTTATTTAACAATAAAAACGGATCTGCAGAAATATTGCTACGATACTTTGGAAAAAGAAATATCAAGTGTTTTGCTTTCTAATATTACAGACGAAAAAGTAGATGATGACAAGACAAAGGACAAGCGAATTCCAATCAGTGATGTATATTTTGCGCTTTTTGATAATAACGCTTTAGATATTTCTCATATGTCCGGAAATGAAGCCGGTGAAACAGAGAAATTGATAAACAGTAAACTGGAGGATTCCAGAAAAAATGCGATTGCACAGATTTCTTCAAAATTAAAGATCAATGAAACTGTTGAATCAGAAGAAGTAAACGGATCTGATAGTTCTGATGACAAAAAAGATTCAAAGGAATCTATAAAATCAGACAACAAAAAGGATGATGATCCAGAATATGAAACGTATATGTCATATATCTATTCAATGTTATGTGACAATGGTATTTATAATACCAAAACTATAGACAGCACAGATGAAACATACAAAAAATATATAGCCGATGATATTTCTCTTGGTACTTATCTTAGATATGCAATTAATAAAGGAGCTATTGATATTTCTTCTTTTGATCTGTCTAATGATTACTATGATTCCGATGAAGTTTTTGATGCGTTAATCTCATATTTGGAAAAAGAACTTTCCAATGATAGGGAATTTGACAAAAAAGTATTAAAATATATGATCAAAAAAGGCGTGATAAACGGTACCAATGTCATTACAGTCCTTTATGAACAGGGTATTCTGGATAAGAAAAAGGACAAAGATTACAAGGATTTTGTATCCGGAAAATTATCTGATTATAAGTTTATAAGAAAGAAGATTGACAAGCTTGAAATTACACCTGCTCAATTAGCGCTTGATCCTTGCGAGGGTTCAGTTGTTGTAACGGATACAAATACAGGTGAAATACTTGCAATGGTCAGTTATCCTAGTTATAATAATAACCGTTTGACCAATTCAATAGATGCGGATTATTACGCTAAACTCATTGAAGATAAGACAAAGCCCTTATATAATCGTGCTACTCAGCAGAGAACTGCGCCGGGTTCTACTTACAAGATGTTAACCACCATAGCTGCCGTTGAAGAAAAAGCTATTGATTTGGATACTATTATTGATGATGACGGTATATATACAAAAGTAGATCCGCCCGCGAAATGTTGGTACTATCCTGGTAAACATGGGAAAATTGGAATAGAAGAAGCTCTTGAGGTTTCGTGTAACTATTTCTTCTATGAAACAGGCTATCGATTAGGTGGAGGAGATGATCATTTCTCTGATAGTGATGGTTTGGCTAAGCTTGCGAAATACGCCGGAATGTTTGGTTTAGATACTAACTCCGGAATTGAATTGGATGAGATCAAACCTAAGATTTCTGATGAAACTGTTGTACGAAGTGCTATCGGTCAGGGTACCAATGCGTATACACCAACACAGCTATCGAGATATGTGACAACGCTTGCGACAAGTGGAACCTGCTATGATTTGAGTATTATTAAGGAAATTAAAGATATTTCCGGTAATACTACGTATGAAAATCCACATAATGTACATGGGACATTAAGTTTTGATCAATCTTTATGGAATACTGTTCATAACGGTATGAGGCGAGTAATAAAGAATCATACTGATGAGAATATGATTATTAATCAGATTAAAGTAGATGTTGCCGGTAAGACAGGAACAGCTGAGGAAAACCTTGCCAGACCTGCACATGCACTTTTTGTGTCATACGCTCCGTTTAACAAACCGGAGATTTCAGTTACGACAGTAATTCCGTATGGTTATTCTTCGGGTAATGCTGAAGAGCTGGCCGGATTTATATATGCATATTATTTTGATCCAAAAGCACTTGAAAATGCATCTATAACAGGTAATGTTAATATGTCAGATTAACTTGCCCATTTGGATAAATTGGAGTATTATATAAGTGTTTTTATAAAAATGAGGAATTAGCATAATGAATAATAAAGTAATTATTAAGGGTAATAAATACGGAATATCGATTGTTCTTGATCCAGAAGCTGAATTTAGCGATATACTTAATGAATTAAAATCTCGTCTTAGTAATGCGGATACCTTTTTTGACAGTAATAAACAGATTGCTGCCTCTTTTGAAGGCAGGCAGCTTTCGGGTGAAGAGTTGGATGAAATGCTAACTTTGATTCAATCCGAATCTAAGTTAAATATTCAATATATTATTGATGATAGCGCTGAAACTAACGATCATTTTCAAGAAGCTATCAGTTCTTATGAGGCATCATTTAACAATGTTAACAACTCTGCTTATGAACAGGAACGGGAATATATACCAGAAGAAACGATTGTTTCTTCTGAAAACTCGCGGATTATTAACGCTTCTTCAACCGGAATGTTCTATAAGGGTACTTTGCGTTCCGGACAAAAGCTTGAGGCGGATAATTCAATTGTAATTATTGGTGACGTCAATCCGGGGGCGTCAGTTGTTGCGGGTGGCAATATAGTTATTATCGGTAATCTTACCGGTAGTGTTCAGGCCGGTGCAACGGGTAACAGGAATTGTTTTGTAATTGCGCTTTCGATGTCACCTATTCAGATTCAGATTGCAGATATTATTGCAAGAAGTTCTGACAGGAGGAGTTTTGACAAGAAAAGTCTTGATAAAATATTTGACAGAAAATCAAGTGACAGGAAGAATACAAGGCAAGATGCTATGATTGCTACAGTGATAAGTGACCATATATTTGTGGAAAGCATATCTAAATCAGCAATTCAAGATATAATAATATAATTTATGGAGGATAAAAGATGAGCGACTTAAAGGAAAGCAAATCCGGTAAAGAGAAAGAGATTGAAAAGAAAACTGATAATAAAACCGAAAAAAGCAAAGACAGCAAAGATAAAAAAACCGGTTTGGCAAAGTCTAATAGAAAGAGTGAAGTAATCGTGATTACTTCCGGTAAAGGTGGAGTTGGTAAGACAACCACAACAGCTAACGTAGGTACAGGTTTAGCCAAGTTGAATAAGAAGGTTGTTCTTATTGATACTGATATAGGACTTCGTAACCTTGATGTTGTAATGGGGTTGGAGAACCGTATTGTATATAATCTTGTAGATGTTGTTGAGGGAAATTGCAGATACAAGCAGGCACTTATCAAGGATAAAACATATCCTAATTTATTCCTTCTTCCATCTGCACAGACAAAGGATAAAACTTCTGTTACACCTGAACAGATGAAAAAGCTTGTCGAAGACTTAAAGAAAGAGTTTGATTATATCATTCTTGATTGTCCGGCCGGAATTGAACAGGGCTTTAAGAATGCAATCGCAGCTGCTGATAGAGCTTTAATAGTAACAACTCCTGAAGTGTCGGCTATCAGAGATGCAGACAGAATTATTGGACTGTTGGAAGCTAATGAAATAAAGAAAACAGATTTAATTGTCAACAGAATCCGTATGGATATGGTGAAAAGAGGAGAGATGATGTCTATTGAAGATGTGGTTGAAATCCTTGCCATTGATCTTATAGGAGCTATTCCTGATGATGAAAATATTGTTATATCAACCAATCAGGGTCAGCCTTTAGTAGGTGATAATTCACTGGCCGGTCGTGCATATATGAACATATGTAAACGTGTGTTAGGTGAAGAAATTGAGTTTTTAGACCTTAATGATTCGGGATTTTTTAAGAAACTATCTAGAATATTTAAAAAGTCTAACTAAGGATTGGAGCTGATATTATGGGTTTATTTGATTTATTTAATAAAAAGAAATCATCCGGTGACTACGCAAAAGACAGATTAAAACTCTTACTGGTTTCAGATAGGGCTAATTGCTCCCCGGATATTATGGAACAGATAAAAAATGATATTATAGAAGTTATATCAAGATACATGGAGATAGACTCTTCAGGTCTTGATATTCAGCTTACACAGACCGAATCTGACGGTGGTAATGGAACTGTTCCGGCATTATATGCCAATATTCCTATTAAAGATTTGAAAAACAAAACTAAAACAGTCAAATAATGTGAATATTATTTATATGTATTAGTATACAGGAATTATCTATGTTTGAAGAATACAGATTACGTAATTATAATTTTAAATTATTGTTTTTGGTATTAACGTCTATTGTTTTGGGTACTTTAAGTATTAACAGTGCTGACAGTTCATATCTAAAAAAACAGATTGCCGGTGCAGTGGTATGTGTTATCGGTCTGATTGCTCTGTCGTTGATCAGCTATAAGTTTATTAGTAAGTTTTATCTTGTATTATATATAGTCAATATTATTATGCTTATTGCTGTAAAAACCTCCGGAATTGTTGTTAATAATGCTAGGAGATGGCTTGGAGTTAAAGATGTTCTTATGATTCAGCCATCTGAATTTTCTAAAATTATTATGATAATTTGTGCGGCATGTTTTCTGGCAGAACATAAAGATAGCATAAATACAATAAAAACTCTCGTAGAATATGCGCTGTTATGTGCAATTCCTTTATTGTTGATTGTTTCACAGCCGGATCTTTCGACTACTGTTGATATATTTGTAATACTTTTTGTAATGTTATTTATCGCAGGACTTAGCTACAGAATCATATTGATTGGTGCTTTGTGTTTAATACCGTTAGCCGGAAGTTTTTTGTGGTATATCAAACAACCGGATCCAATGTTTTTGGAAGAATACCAAAGAACAAGGATTTTGTCACATCTATATCCTGAAGATTATGGTGAGACAATGACTCAGCAGAACAATTCCGTTATGGCTATAGGTTCGGGGCAGCTAACCGGAAAGGGCCTTAACAATTCTACAATTACAACTGTTAAGGATGCCAACCTTATTTCTGAACAACAGACAGATTTTATTTTTTCTGTTGTCGGGGAAGAATTAGGTTTTGTAGGAAGCAGTATTCTTG
Organism: uncultured Lachnospiraceae bacterium; assembly: GCA_902793335.1. GTDB lineage: Bacteria > Bacillota > Clostridia > Lachnospirales > Lachnospiraceae > CAG-590. The sequence continues at coordinate 67,588 of CADBCZ010000001.1, read as the reverse complement.
TTGTAATTTTAGGCTTAATTGTGTTACAATGTATTAGAGTAGCGAGAAAAGCGAACGACGATAAAGGTACTTTTGTTGCAACCGGAGTCGCGACACTTATAGGTTTTCAAACCTTTATTAATATAGGTGTTGCAACGTCTCTTTTACCGAATACAGGAATCCCACTACCATTTATAAGTTATGGTTTATCTTCACTTGTTACTTGCTGTGCAGGTATAGGTATGGTAATAAATATTTCATTACAGAGAAGAAAATATTAGTATTATACTATAGATGATGGGGTGTCTGTTGATATAATGCTGTTTATAGAAATATACTATTTTGAATTGGAGGGATATATAATGAACATTGGTTTAATTGCTCATGATGCAAAAAAGAAATTAATGCAGAATTTTTGTATTGCATATCGGGGAATACTTAGTAAACACGATCTTTATGCAACCGGTACAACAGGACGTCTTATTGAAGATGTAACTAATCTTACGGTTCACAAATATCTTGCCGGCCATTTGGGCGGCGAACAGCAATTGGGATCAGAAATTGAACATAATGATATCGATATGGTCATTTTTTTGAGGGATCCACAAAGTCCGAAATCCCATGAACCTGACATTAATAATCTGTTTATGCTTTGTGATATGCACAATATACCGTTAGCTACTAATCTGGCTACTGCAGAATTGCTTGTAAAAGCTCTTGATCGAGGAGATTTGGATTGGCGTGAAATATTCAAATAAAACATTAACTTTAATAATTACAGCTTTAATATGTTTTTCGTTGTTAACCGGATGTTATTACCAAAGTTATGACTCATCAAAACAATTACATATCAATGCTGATTTGGATTTGCCGATAGTCAGACCTGATGGTCTTGCTACTGATAATGCCGTAATTCCGTATGATGCATATATTTATGATGATAATGACTTTGAATTTGGTGCGGGGTTGCTTATTAATCAGACTAAAAATGAGGTTGTCTATGCCGCTAATCCTCATAAGAGAATATTTCCGGCTAGTATGACTAAGGTTTTAACAGCTTTGGTTGTAATTGATGCAGTAAACAGAGGACAGATTTCTTTAAATGATACGGTTGTAATAGGAAAGAAGATTGAATTTAACGAAGATAATGTTGCGGTGCTTGGTTTAAAAACCGGTGATTACATTACAGTCAATGATCTAATGCATGGCTTGTTAATAGCCTCTCTTAATGATTGTGCCGTTGTTCTTGCAAGATATGTTGGCGGTTCTGTTGGAAAATTTGTCGAACTTATGAATAATAAAGCCATTGAACTGGGTGCTACTAATTCACATTTTGTGAATCCTCACGGATTACATGACAATAAACATTACACTACACCATATGATTTATATCTTATTTTCAAAGAATTTTTAAAAAATGATACCTTGCTACAGATAGATAGCAAGAGTACATATACTTTAACATATTCACGTGATGGTGAGAAAGTTTCTACGGATATCACATCTACTAATGCATTTTTATCTAACTCGTTTGATATGCCTACAGGATATCACATAACGGGTTGGAAAACCGGAACTACTGAAAAAGCCGGCAACTGTATTATACTTGAATTTGTAAGTGATGATACCGGTGACAAGTATATATGTCTGGTTTCGAATGCTAAGGATCATGAAGCTTTGTACCAAAATGTGTATGATATGTTAAAGCGAATTTATTAATTTGAAGGAGGTACGAAGATGATTGAACTAATTGTAGGGGCAAAGGGCACTGGTAAAACCAAAATCCTTATGGCTAAAGCTAACGACGACATCAAGGTAACCGGAGGTAACACTGTTTATCTTGACATTAATAACAAACATATGTATGAACTAAGTCATCGTATCCGTCTTTTAAATGTACAGGATTATAATATTAATTCTGCAGATATGTTTTTGGGTTTTATTTATGGAATTATCTCACAAGACTACGATATTGATAAGATGTTTTTGGATAATTTTACATCTATTACTTACATAGATAATATCGAACGCGCTGAGAATTTAATTAAAGAACTTGCAAATATTTCAGAGAAGTATGAAATTGATTTTGTTATAAGTTTGACAGCTGATAAAGATTCATTATCTGATTACTTGAAAGAATTTGTAACTGTAACACTTTAAGTTTATTATAAGGCATCCGACTTATCATATCGGATGCCTTATTACTTTTATAAATCTGTCTGCATTCTTCCATAATATGAAATGGCATATAAACCGCCAATTCCAACTAAGCCGTATATAATTCTGGTCAGCATTGACATTTGACCGAAAATTGCACTAACCAGGTCGAAATCAAAGAAACCGATTAATCCCCAGTTTATTGCACCGATTAAGATAATCGTTAGTACTGTATAATCTAAAGCTTTCATAAATAAACTCCTTTCTGTATGGTGTTTCCATACATTTGAATGGTATTATTGTTTGTTAAATTTATAAAATTTATTCATAAATATTGTAGTAATTGTAAAAAAATGATACAATACATTGTTGTATATATTTGGAGGTACTGATCTTGAAACGATATAATCCAAAAAGAGATTCAAATTTGTTGCAATTAAATACCGGAACCATAATCTTTGGTGTTATATTTATATATATTATGATAAGGGTTATTATTTCTTTTCAAAGTGAAACTTTATCAATTTATGAAGTGCAAAACAGTTATATAGATACCAATATTAAAGCCAATGCACTTATTTTACGAAAAGAGAAACTGATTGATTCAAAAAGCTCCGGATATGTGAGTTATTATGTGCGTGACGGAGAGAAGATTGGTAAGAATAAAACTGTATATACTATTGATGAGACAGGAAGTATATACGATAAAATAAAAAATGTTAATTCAGATGGACTTGCAATGTCGGATGAAGGTCTTACGGAAGTTCGTACCAGAATATCTAATTTTGAGAATTATTTCAGTTATGCTGATTTTCAAAATGTATATAATTTTAGATATGATATAGAAAATGCTGTACTTGAATTAACCAATGAAGCCATGATTGAACAATTAACTTCTATCGATGGCTCGGATAATACTGCCACCTACAAAAAAATCAATTCTGAAGAAGCGGGTATAATTACATATCATCAGGATGGCTATGAAAATATTAGTGTTGATAATTTTAAAGCGTCTGATACAAATGACAGCAAATATAAAAAATCAACTTTAAAGACCGGTGAGATTATAAATGCAGGTGATCCTGTTTATAAACTGGTTACTTCAGAGAACTGGAATCTTGTTATTCCGTTGACGGACAAGGATGCCAAACGATTAAAAGACAAAGAACATTTAAAAATCAATATTCATAACAGTTCAAAGAATATTAGTTGTCCGGTTGAGTTTGTTAAAAAAGATGGCAGTACATTTGCGGTCTGTTCTTTAGATCAACAGATGGTTAATTACATTAATAACAGATTTATTGATGTTGTTATTATAATGGAACAGAATAATGGTTTAAAGATTCCTAACAGTTCTATTACAAAAAAGAAAGTGTTAAAAATTCCTATAGAGTATCTTTCAAACGGTTCAGATTCTATGGAAAAGAATTATCTAAATGTAAAACAGCTTGACGAAAAAGGAGATGTATCCATCAAACAGGTTCATGCCAATATATTTAAAAAGGATGAAAAGTTCTGTTATATTGATCCTAATGATTTTGCTGATAATGATGTTTTAGTCGATATCAATTCAAATAATACTATTCCGGTATCGAATTCTGAAACTGAAAAAATAGACGGTGTCTTTTGTGTTAATCAAGGAATTGCAACATTTAGATATATTGAAATACAATACGAAGATGATGAGTATACTATCGTTAATGATAATGTACCGTACAGTATTGCGTGGTACGACAGAATAATACTTAATCAAAGCTTTGTTAAGGAAAATCAGATCATTAAATAAAATCCAAGGAGTTACAAAATGGTTATTGATAATTATAATTTTATTAAAGAGGATATTGTTAAGACAGCTAATGATTGTGGACGAAATCCTGATGAGATTACATTGATCGCAGTCAGCAAGACCAAACCATTATCCGATATTGAAGAACTGATAACAATCGGAGTTGAGGATTTTGGAGAGAATAAAGTACAGGAATTATGCGATAAATACGAACATGTTTCAAAACCTGTTAATTTTCACTTGATTGGACATTTACAGACCAACAAGGTTAAATATGTAGTAGATAAAGCTTGTATGATTCATTCGGTTGATTCGATAAAACTTGCTAAGGAAATTCAAAAAGAGGCTGTTAAGAAAAATGTTATTTGTCAGATTTTAATTGAGGTTAATGTTGCACAAGAGGATAGTAAATTTGGTTTAAAGGTTTCTGAGGTGATTCCTTTTGTAGAAGAAGTTTCCACTTATCCTAATATACACATTAACGGATTAATGACGATAGCACCTTTTGTTGAAAATCCGGAGGATAATAGACAATATTTTCATACTTTAAAGCAATTATCACTTGACATAAAATCAAAAAACATTGATAATGTTAGTATGAATGTGCTTTCTATGGGCATGACCAATGATTATAAAATTGCAATAGAAGAAGGCTCAACAATGGTTAGGGTAGGAACAGCAATATTTGGTGCCCGAAACTATAATATATAAGAAGGAGAATAGTCATGGCAAAGACAGGAATGAGTAAGTTTATGGATTTTCTTAAATTATCAGATCCTGAAGAAGATTATGAGGATGATGGATTGTTTGATGATGACGATGATGACGAGGAGGAGGAAGAGTTTACCTTTCCAAAACGTAAACCTAAAGAGAAACCTGCTTACAGTGATGATGAAGAAGATGATTATTCGTCTAGAAGACCTAGGTTACGTCAATCGAAATCAGCAACTAATCCAAGTAAATTAGTATCAATAAATAGTAGAAATAATAGGAGAAGTCAAGTGTTTGTTGTTAAACCGCAAGATATTAGTCATGCACAAACTGTAACTCAATATTTAAAAGAAGGTAATCTTGTAGTTATTAATATGGAAGGAGTAGAAATCCATATTGCACAGAGAATTATCGATTTTATCGGTGGTGCATGTGATGCTTTAGATGGCTCAATTCAGGGTATATCTAACAATATTTTTATTGCTGCACCAAGCAATATTGCTGTAACAGGAGATTTAAGAGAAGAGATTCTTAATGAATCTGCACTTTCACCAAATATTAATCCAAATATAAACCGTACATATTAATTTGATAAATGTTTGAGGGAGATTATGTATTAGGAGGTATACAAGGGGATGCTTACACCGGTTGATTTACAAAACAAAACATTCAAAGGCGGTATCGGCTTTGATAAAAAAGAAGTAGAAGCTTTTATGAGTGATATAACCGCTGATTACAGTATGTTATATCGTTCTAATGTTGAATTGCATGATAAGATTAAAACTCTTTCAGAGAGTCTTCAGCATTACAAATCCATTGAGGATTCTATGCAGAAAGCGCTTACTATTTCTGAAAAAACTTCAGAAGAGACTATTAATGCAGCAAATGATAAAGCCCGACAGATTACAACTGAGGCTGAGCTTAAAGCGGAAGAAATTTTAAAGGATTCAAAAAAGGAACTTCAGGATTTAAAGAATGAGATTTTTCGTCTCAAACAGCAGGAACAGATTTTTAAAGAGCAATTTAGGAAAATACTAAGGGCAGAACTAAGGTTATTAGATGGTGAAGTGATTGATATTGATTTGGGTGAGGGCTTTGAATCAAGTTCATTTAGTTCAGGATTTTCTTCCGGTGTTTTAGGTAGTGAAGGCGGTCTTGGTGGAGGTTATACCGGAAGTACCCCATCAAACTTTGAAAAAACCGCTCAATCACCTACATTTGACAGAGGATCTAATCTTGGAATGGACCCATTTGCATCAGCAGCTAATGGAGGTCGTTTCAGCAAACAGACAGGTGGAGATTATACCGGCGCAAAGAAGAGAAAATCAAGTGGAAAGAGTGGTACATCTCTTAATATCAAAACTTCAAAATCTAAGACTGTACATCGTGCTTCAGTAGCTGCAATGGCTGCCAAAAGCGAGAATGAAACATATTATAAAACAAATATCGATACTGCTCGTGAAAAGGAAACTAATAATATTAATGAAGCAGTAAAAGAGAACGTAAACGAAAACATCAATGAGAATATTGCTTCAAATATCAATGATAATATTAATTCTTCGCCTGAAAAGGGTAATGATTTACATATAGAACAGCAGGTGAAAGAAAATATTGATTATACTGTTAATACTGATAACACTACTACTACAGACAAAAACAACTCAACAACCAGTCCGTTCGATAACAATACTCAGGATACGACTGCAAGTGCATTTGATAACAATGTTACGGATACAGCGGCCACTGCATTTGATAGTAATGTTCATGATACAGCAGCTAGTGCATTTGATAGTAATGTTCAGAATACAACTGCTAATGCCTTTGTAATGAATGAGGCAACACCTGATATTAAGCCTGAAGAACCGGCTGTTTCAGAAGAACCTCATATTTCACCGGAACCTAATGTTTTCGAAACTACAGAAGAAGAGGAAAGCGCTCTTTCAGGTGAAGTTGAAAATAAGGTTAACGAATCTACAATGCTTGATTCACAGGACAACTATTCTGAAGGATTTGATTTTATTGCAGGAAACGAGGAAGAGGAAGAAGATATTCCTACCATAATAGCGGCTGAGGTCGAGAAACTTAAGGCTACTATTGAATCAATGCAAAACGATAAAGATAAATTAAAAGAAGCTACTGAAGAAATGATAGATAATACTACTGAAGATGAAGAAAAAGATGTCTTTGTCGGTGATGTTGAGAATAAAGTTACAATTAACGAATCACGTATGATCGGTAATGATGATGACGTTAATGAAACCTTTAAATTCATGTAATATTAGGGAGAATATATTTTGAATAATTCTGGTAATAAGATGATTGCAGGTAGAGTAATACCTGCAATCATTTCTGTTGTAATACTTATAATAATTGATCAAATTTCAAAAATGCATATTATCAATACAATGGATCTGTTTGATTCAATTCCGGTTATTAATGGTGTTCTTGATATTCATTATATTAGAAATGCCGGTGCAGCCTGGGGAATGTTTCAGAATAAGCAGATTATGTTTTATATCGAGACCGTTATAATTCTTTTATTAGCTATGATTCTTTACATCAGATGTTTAAAAAAAGATAAATACAAAGATATAAGAATATTAATTCTTCTAATTACAGCCGGTGCAATAGGTAATTTTATTGATCGATTAAGATTTAAATATGTGATAGACTTCATTTATTTTAAAATTATTGATTTTCCTGTATTCAATATTGCTGATTGTTATATTACAATCGGTGTCTTTGTTTTGATTTTTTTAATGTTGTTTAAATATAAAGAAGCTGACTTTGATGAAATATTTAAAAAATAATTTTTTGCATATTTCTTTATAGGAGATTGTATATGAAATATCACCTTGTAGTTAACGACAATGCCAATATTAGAATTGATAAATATATATCCGATAATATTTCAGAATTATCAAGATCTTATATTCAGCAATTAATATCTGATAAATCTGTTCTTGTAAACGGAAATCCATGTAAATCCAATTATAAAATAAAAGAAAATGATATTATAGATATTGATTATGAAGAACCTAAGGAATTAGACGTTATTCCTGAAAATATTCCTCTTGATATTGTATATGAAGATGAATCGATTATAATTGTCAATAAGCCTAAAAACATGGTAGTTCATCCTTCAGCAGGACATGAGAGCGGAACATTGGTTAATGCTTTACTGTATCACTGTAAAGATTCGTTATCATCCATTAACGGTGTTATAAGACCCGGAATAGTTCACAGAATCGATATGAACACAACAGGTCTTCTCGTCATATGTAAAAATGATAATGCACATAAAATACTGGCAGAACAGTTAAAAGAACATTCTATAACCAGAAAATATCATGCTATATGTTACGGAATAATCAAGGAAGATGGTACAGTAAATGCTCCAATAGGGCGACATCCTGTTGATCGTAAAAAAATGGCTATTAATCATAAAAACGGAAGAGATGCGATAACTCATTATAAAGTACTTAAACATTTTTCCAAAGGATATACATATATTGAATGTAGTCTTGAGACAGGAAGAACTCATCAGATCAGAGTACATATGGCATCTATTGGCCATCCTATATTGGGAGATGATGTATATGGTCCTCAAAAAACTAAAATCAAAAACCTTACGGGACAGACATTACATGCTAAAACATTAGGTTTTATTCATCCTGATACAAATAAATATATTGAATTTGACTCTCCATTACCTGACTATTTTCAACAATTAATCGATTCACTTTAGTGATTATGTGTACAATATACACAAATCGCAAAAAAGCTATTGACGATTGCAAAAACATGTGATATATTAATCAAGTCGTCAGGACATGGTCGATTGGTCAAGCGGTTAAGACGCCGCCCTCTCACGGCGGAAACAGGGGTTCGATTCCCCTATCGACTGCTAAAGAATTTGCATTTATGCAGATTCTTTTTTTTTGAAATAATGACAAAAGAGATATAAAAAACAGTTGACTATTTAAATATCTTTTGTTATTATATCTTAGTGTGCCGCACAAGGAGGTAGAAGTGTATTCTTTGATATGGAATACCACCGAACTTGGCGAGTAATGATAATAGGAGGTAACCGTATGTACGCAATTATTGCAACAGGTGGTAAGCAGTACAAGGTAGCTGAAGGTGATATCATTAAAGTAGAGAAGCTTAATGCCGAGGCCGGCTCAGAAGTAAAATTTGATGTTATTGCTATTAACAACGACACTGATATGCTTTGCGGAGATGCTGTAGCTAAGTCAAGCGTAACAGCCAGCGTAATTGGCGATGGTAAAGAGAAAAAAGTTGTTGTTTATAAGTATAAGAGAAAAACCGGCTATCACAAGAAGAATGGTCATAGACAGCCATTTACTAAGGTTGAGATTAAAGCTATTAACGCTTAATCTGGTTATTAACAATGATTACTGTAACCATTTTCAAAAAAAACAACTTGATAGTTGGCGCCCAGGTAGAGGGGCATGCAGAGTATGACAGAAAAGGTAAGGATATTGTTTGTAGTGCGATATCTATGTTATATATCAATTTAGTCAATTCTTTGGAAAACTTTACCAATGATGATAAAGAAATTAATGGTAGTAGAAAGATTAATTTTGAAAACGTCATTTTGAAAAAAATGCCCAGTGATGAAGCTGAATTATTATTTAAATCATTTCATTTGGGTATCACTACAGTGGAACAGAAATACGGAAAGAGATATATTGAAGTCGTTGAACAGATTGTTTGAGATTTCATGTTAGTTTTTGAATGAGGAGGTGTAATTATGTTAAAGCTTAACCTTCAGTTATTCGCTCACAAGAAAGGAATGGGTTCTACTAAGAACGGTAGAGATTCAGAGTCTAAGAGACTTGGTGCGAAGAGAGCAGATGGTCAGTTTGTTAAAGCCGGTAATGTTTTATACAAACAGCGTGGAACAAGAATTCATCCTGGAACAAATGTCGGAAGAGGCAAGGATGATACATTGTTTGCATTAGTTGACGGAGTTGTTCGTTACGAGAGAAAGGGTAGAGACAAAAAGCAGGTTTCAATCTATCCTGTTTCTATCAACGAGTAATATACGCGTTTATTTACGGGCTGGAGTTTTATTCTCCAGCCCTTTTTTTCAACAGGAGAATAATTATGTTTGCAGATAGAGCTAAAGTATTCATCCGCTCCGGAAAAGGCGGAGATGGACACGTAAGTTTCAGAAGAGAGTTGTATGTACCCGCAGGTGGACCTGATGGTGGAGACGGCGGTAAAGGTGGAGATGTAATCTTTGTTGTCGACGAAGGACTTAATACATTAAATGATTTTAGAAACGTAAGAAAATATGTTGCTAAAGATGGTGAAGAGGGCGGTAAAAGACGCCAGCATGGAGCCAATGGTGCAGATATTATTTGTAAAGTTCCACCGGGAACTGTTATTAAAGATTTTGAATCCGGCAAAGTAATAATGGATATGTCTAACAAGAAAGAACCTGTTGTTATTCTTGAAGGTGGTCGTGGCGGTAACGGTAACATGCATTATGCAACTTCGACTATGCAGGCTCCAAGATATGCTCAACCCGGTCAGCCCGCAAAAGAGCTCTATGTTACCTTGGAACTTAAAGTTATTGCTGATGTAGGACTTGTTGGTTTCCCTAATGTAGGTAAGTCGACATTTTTATCAAGAGTTACAAATGCAAGACCAAAGATTGCAAATTATCATTTTACAACCTTAAATCCTAATCTTGGTGTTGTAGATCTTAAGGATGGTTTAGGATTCGTTATTGCCGATATTCCGGGAATAATCGAAGGTGCAAGCGAAGGTGTTGGTCTTGGACTTCAATTCTTGAGACATATTGAAAGAAATAAAGTTCTGTTACATATAGTAGATGGTGCATCGGTAGAGGGCAGAGATCCTATTAACGATATCTATGCTATACTTGAGGAGCTTAAAAAATACAATATCGAGATTTCTAAAAAACCTATGGTGATTGCTGCAAACAAGATGGATGCCATGAGCGAGGTTGAGAGAGAAACTGTTATCGATATGTTAAAAGAAGAATTCGAACCTAAAGGTATAACAGTGTTCCCGATTTCAGCTGTAACCGGTGAAGGCGTTGATGATTTATTATGGCATTTATACAAGCTTGTCAAAGAAGCACCTGATGACATTGTTGAATTCGAATCAGAGTATGTTCCGGTATTTGATGATAATAATGAGCCTTATACAATAGAAAAAGATCCGAAAAATGAACATGTATTCATTGTTGAAGGAGCTAAGATTGAGAAAATGCTTGGTTATACCAATTTAGATTCTGAAAAAGGTTTTGATTTCTTCCAGCGTTTCATGAGAGATAACGGAATAATTGAAGATCTTAAAGCTCACGGATTAGAAGAGGGCGATGTTGTTAGAATGTATGATTTGGAATTTGATTACTATGAATAAGGAGTATAATATATAATGACAAGTAAACAGAGAGCATATTTAAAGAGTCTTGCTATGAATATTGATCCTATAATAAATGTTGGAAAAGGCAGCGTTACACCTGAATTGATTAAGGCTGTTGATGAAGCTATCGAAAAAAGAGAACTTATCAAATTAGGTGTACTTAAAAACTGTTTTGATGATCCGAAGGAGATTGCTGATACCATAGCAGGAAGAACTAAATCTTCTGTAGTTCAGGTTATTGGTAAAAAAATCGTTTTATACAGACCTAATAAGAAAGATCCTAAGATAGTTCTTCCCAAATAACAGATTTTAGGAGATGTTTATGAAGAAAATCGGAATTATGGGAGGAACATTTAATCCCATACATATTGGTCATGTGGATATAGCTGTTGCTGCTTATGAGCAGTTCTCATTAGATGAAATCTGGTTTATGCCTAACAATATACCGGCATACAAGTCCACCAAAGGAATAGTTTCCGGCAAGGACAGATATAACATGATTTCTTTGGCAATAGCTGAGCATGAAAATTTTAAGGTCTCTGATTTTGAACTGATAAGAGAAGGAAAAACCTATTCCTATGAAACATTTACTCTGTTAAATCGTAAATATCCGGATTGTAAGTTCTATTTTATTATGGGAGCTGATTCATTATTCTATTTTGAACAATGGGTACATCCGGAGATAATACTGGATAATGCCGATTTACTGGTAGCTTCAAGAGATGAAAACGGTATTGAACGTATTCGTGATAAGATAAAGGAATTAAACTTAAAATATAAAAATTCCCGAATTGATATTATTAAGTGTAAAGAAATAGACTGTTCATCTTCAACTATACGTGAATATTTATCACTAATTAATGATAATGCATCCGATAATGATGAACTAATTTCATATATTGATAAATATCTATCAAATTCTGTAAAAAATTATATTACAGAAAATTATTTATACTAACTTTTATTAATGATTTCGTTGAAATTAATGCTAATTTTTGGTATAATTAGCTAGTTAATTATAAATATTGTTATTTTATTTATATGTGAGGGCGCAATGGATAGGATAGAAATGACTGAAAAGCTTAAAACAAAACTTTCCGTCAAAAGATTTGAACATTCAATAGGCGTTGAATATACTGCAGGTACTATGGCGTTTGTACATGGTGCTGATTATGAGAAAGCTTTGATTGCCGGACTTTTACACGATTGTGCAAAATATGTACCAAATGACAAGAAGATTACCAAGTGTATTAAAAGAAGCATACCGGTATCTGAATGTGAAAGAGCCAATCCTGAATTATTACACGCAAAGCTTTCGGCAGCATATGCAAAAGAAAAATACGGTGTGAATGATAAAGAGATATTATCAGCAATCGAATTCCACACAACCGGAAGACCAGGCATGTCATTGCTTGAAAAGATCATTTATATTGCTGATTATATCGAACCAAATCGTAATATTCTTCCGGAGATGGATGAAATTCGCAAAGAGGCATATACTGATTTGGACAAATGTCTTATTCACATTTTAAAAAATAGTGTGAAATATCTTGATAAAAAAGGGGCAGTAGTTGACCCGGTAACACGCAAGACTTATGAATACTATAAAAAGAATAAACATTGATTTAATATAATTACCGGAGGTTTATGATGTTAAGTAAAGATTTAGCCAAACTGGCAATTGCCGGTCTTGATGAGAAAAAAGCACAGGATATTAAAATTATCGATATATCCGAAGTTTCCGTAATGGCTGATTATTTTATAATTGCTAGCGGTACTAACAGAAATCAGGTTCAGGCTATGGCTGATAATGTTGAAGAAAAGCTTCACAAAGAAGGAGTTAATCCAAGACAGATTGAGGGTTATCAAACCTCTAATTGGATCTTAATGGATTTTAATGACATTATTGTTCATATATTTAATGAAGAAGACAGATTGTTCTATAATCTTGAAAAGATTTGGATGGATGGAAAAATAATAGATAAAGATTCATTGTAAAGGAATATATTTATATGGACAAGGACTTATTATACAGACGAAATGTAATTGATGTTAATAAAATAGCCTCAAAATGTTTGAGAATTACCATATTATTTTTAATTTCATTATGGCTATTTACAAGTACAAAATATTATAATTATGATATGATTTCATGTATGATCATCTTTGTTGCAAGTATTGTGTTGCTTTTTATACCTACTGTAATAGTGGATATACTTCACATGGAACAATTATGGATCAAAAACATAGTCATACTATGTTGTATTTCGGTTGTTTTTTTGATGTCCACTTTTTTGTCTTATAATTATATAGTTCTTCTTATTTTTTCCATATTGATAGCTACGGTTTATTGTGATAAAAAACTTATCATTATTGCTTCGGTAATTGACTGTATCTGTATATTTATTATCCTGATGTTGAGATTTATTTTATTTAATGGCATGATATCACAAAATTTTAATAATATTACAGAGGCAATTGTATATGGCGGATTTATCAATGTAGTTTTCATATTATTAACAACACTTTTTTCGTATTATATTGTAGAGCGTAATATGTTTATGCTTGATAAGACTATCGAAGCCAACCATGATCTCAATAATAGTCAGAAAGAGCTGATATATGCATTCTCGGAATTATCCGAGAGTAAATCAAAAGTAACAGGTGAACATATACGTCGTGTGGCTGAATATATGAAAATATTAGGAACTGCTTCTGGTTTTACTGCTGAATATGTAGATAAACTATCTGTAGCAGCAATGATGCATGATATCGGTAAGCTTATGATTCCGGAAGAGATTCTTGACAAACCCGACAGACTAACAGAAGAAGAATATTCAATAATGAAAAGTCATGTTTTGTATGGTGAAGCGCTTCTTTCAAAATGTCCCGGTGAAATACTCCAGATTGCAAAAACTATTGCCTTGCAACATCACGAGCGTTGGGACGGTTCGGGATACCTTGGAATGAAAGGTGAGGAGATTGCATATATTAGTCGTTTAATGGCTGTATGTGATGTTTTTGATGCTTTAACCTCTGAGCGTTATTATAAAGGTGGCTGGTCATTGGATGACACTTATAATGAAATAGTAAAAAACAGTGGAACACAATTTGATCCGGATGTTGTTGAATTATTCAAGGACCATTTTGTTGAATTTGAAATGATTCTTAAATCAATGCCTGATCATCAGATTTATTAATTTATATCTAAGGAGCTTAATAAATATATGGTTTCTATTTTGAATAATTATGTGTCGGAAATTAAGCTTTCAGCAGATGTTTTGACACAGGGTATTTTAAAAACAGCATTGAATGAACATGATGAGATAGAGAACAGTAGTGTGATGATCAAATCCAACAGATTTATCGTAGACATTCATTTACATAAATTTTCTGTTGAAGCTGCTGCAAAATTAGCAAGTGCTTTCATGGAGGAAACCGGATATTATTATTCTTCATTCTATGTTCGTTTTAATGAAGGAAACAGAGTTCGTTACAGATATGCGAGTTGTAAAGAAAATAAAGAAGGTTTCTATTGTGATATTGTTATTAGTTGAAAATAAGACCTATGTAATAATTTAAATTAAATTATTACATAGGTCTTTTGTTATTAATAGTTGGTTCTAAAAAGTTCTGAACAGTCCGATAACTTTGCCCAAAATAGAGACATTATCAACGATAATAGGTTCCATATAATCATTCTCGGGTTGTAGTCTGTAATGACCATTTTCTTTAAAAAATCTTTTGACAGTAGCACTGTCATCAACTAAAGCTACTACAATGTCATTGTTAGCTGCAGTTGGTTGTTCTTCGACAAGAATGAGATCGCCGTCATATATACCTACATTAATCATACTTTCACCCTTAACTTTAAGCATAAATGTAGACTTATTATGTAAATATTCAGGCGGAACAGGAAAGTATCCATCAATATGTTCAACAGCAAGTATAGGTTCGCCTGCTGTGACCTGTCCAATAATCGGAACATTGACCAGTTCACGTCTGGTTAATCCAAAACTATCATCTAATATTTCAATAGTACGAGGCTTTGTAGGATCTCTTCTGATATATCCGTTCTTTTCCAATGTCTCTAAATGTGAGTGAACAGAAGAAGTAGACTTAAGTTTGACAGCTTCACATATCTCTCTAACAGATGGCGGATAACCCTTGTTGAGAATATTATTCTTAATATAATCAAGAATTTCCTGTTGCTTGGTACTTATCTTACCGGGCATAAATAATCACTCCTTATATAATATAAATTAATTGATGTATTATTAATTACTGATTTTATCATATCATAAGTAAATGTAAAAAGCAAACATTTATTCGGAACAAATATTCCGAACATATTTTCTTTTTTATATTGACAAAAGAACAAATGTTTGTTATATTATAACTCGAACATACATTCGTATCGTTAATAAGGAGGTTGTTACCATGAAGATAAGAAATTTCAAAAGATTAGTTAACATTAATTATATTATGTTAAGTATAGTAATATTTTTTATAATTATTTTTCTTTCAATTTGTATTTTGAATAAAGCTAAAGCCGATGCTTACTCCAATTTTGAAAAGTCATTTATATCGATAGAGATAGAAGAAGGTGATACTTTATCTTCTATAGCAGAAGAATATGCACTTACACCTTCTCAAGTCAGTGACTACATTAATGAAATTAAGAATATCAATAATTTGAAAAGTGATAATATTCATACAGGATGCTATCTTTTAATTCCTTTATATACATGTGATTGAAATTATTTTGACAATTTGCCATTTATATATTGACAATCTTTTTTATGTGTGTAATAATCGTTTTACTCTATAATTCCAATTTTTATTCACGCGTAATGTCCGGAAAGGACATTTATGTATAATCTATTTTTTAATAGAAAACATCTATTTTATACTTTAATTACTTTTTTTACATTTTTAATTTCTATTATATCAATCAATACTAATGTTTATGCCATGAAGGTTTCTTGCTACAACTATAAAACTTTGAAAGAGAAGATACCGCCTGATATTAATTCTAATGAATATTTGTATGAATCCGACGGAGTTACCTTGATAGCATTGGCTACATACAAAGACTCAGGTTCAGATTATCGAACTTCAATGAAACATTCAGGTGATACATTATATTATTGTGTTAACTATAAGAATCATTTCAATGAAGACAAAAACTATGATGAGGATAAATCTGTATATAGTGATGAATTACGTGCCCGTATAGCTCTTGCAATGCATTTAGGTACTACTAAGTGGAATACGAAAGCGAACAAAGGCTATACAACAGATAATTTTTTAAAAGATTATTATATGACTCAGATAGTAGTTCACAGTCTAATACACAAATATGGTGATAAATATAAAGACCAGGGTGTTGATTTTAATAATATCTCATTCAAAAAGAATACCGGCAATCTGGAAAAGAA
The DNA here is from genome assembly GCA_902793335.1 of uncultured Lachnospiraceae bacterium. GTDB lineage: Bacteria > Bacillota > Clostridia > Lachnospirales > Lachnospiraceae > CAG-590. The sequence goes on along the minus strand of CADBCZ010000001.1, from coordinate 51,088 downwards.
AACAAAGGCCTTATATAAGGCTTGTTGCCAAGCTATATATTCTGAAAAAACAGGTAGTTTTCAAAAGAGTACTTTTTCATTTTCAAAACCTAAAAACAATTATTTACATTTAAATGATGATGGCAGTTTTATTATTAGTGATAAAATCACTTGTAAAACTGATGAAGTTAATGCATCTGTTTCCGAATTTAACAGAACTTCAAGCTTAATTAATCCATCTAATAACGAAACAGTAATTACAGATATAACTGATCCGGCTGCTGAAAGTTATGATTCTGAATTTACTTTTAAAATACCTACAGATTCTTTAAATACATTATCTCCCGGAATTTACACTGCTAAGGTAGATCAAACAACCAAATTTAATAAAGTTGTTTCAAAAGAGTGGAGGTGTACAGATAAAAATTTTAAAGATAATCAGGAGGTTGTCGGAATATCACATACTGAAAGTAAAGCTTCTGATTCATATACACTTAATCTATTAATTGGAAGTATTGATTTAATTAAAACTGATAGTATCACAGGTGAATTTATACCTGATGCAGAATTTCAAATTTTACAATTTGATAATACTATAGGCGATTATTCGTTTTATAAGAATATGACCTATAGTACGGAAAACAATAGATATGTTTCCGGTAATTTATATGTTTCAGCGAAAAACCCTGAAGGTAAATTTAAAGTTATTGAATCAAAAGCCGGAAATAATTATATTAATGATTGGAATGGACATGAATTTGTGATAGATGAGAATCACTTGAGTATTGCGATTGCAGTTCAGAATTCGCCGATTCTTGGTAAATTACACATCCATAAAACAGGTGAAACTATAAAATTTAATAGTGAAGAAAATGGTATTATCAATACTGATAGTAAAGTGAATGTACCTAATGTAAGCTTTGATTTATATGCATCTGAAGATATTTCATTTAAAGGTGTTATGATTTATCAAAAAGACCAAAAAGTCCTTGAACTTAAGACCGATAATAATGGAGATGCTTATGTCAATGATCTTATTCCGGGTAAATATTATATTAAGGAGTCTAATACTAATCCACTATATATATTAGAACAGGATAAGACAGATTTTGAGATTAAAAAAGTAGATGGTTCATATCCTGAGCAAAAAATTAATATATTTAACAAATTCAAGAAATGTTGCATTGATTTATATAAATATACAACTGATATAAGCAGCGATCCGTCATCTAAGGATGCAAAAAAGATACCTATTTCTAATTGTACATTTGGTATTTTCTCTTTGAAAGATATATGTGATCCTACCGGGAATGTAATTATTCCTAAAGATACCTTAATCAAAAAAGCAACTTCTAATGAAAAAGGCGAAATAATATTTAAAAATCTTGTATATGCCGACTATTATATTAAGGAATTACAAGTACCAGACGGTATTGTACTTAATGAAGAATCTGTAATTGTTAACAAAGAAAAATTCGAATTAAAAGCTGACAGTAAAGAAGAATATTTAGCAAAATTACATGTATTTAATGCTAAACAAAAATATAAAATTAACCTAATCAAATATGGTGAACAATTTACCGGATCTGAACAACATGAAAGTGAGAATGGTACATATTTTTCATATAAAATGCAGTATGCACCTTTAAATAATGTTTCCTATGCGTTATACAATGAAAAAAATGAAAAAATTATGGTATGTTCTTCGGATTCAAAAGGAGTAATTAACTTTGAACCATTAGAATTTGGTAATTATTATTGTATAGAAGAAGCTGCTCCGCCTAATTACTTAATTGATACCAATCCAATCAATATCAAATGCACATCCCTTGAACCTAAGGATTCTAAGACCGGTATTATAAAAGTTGAACAATCAGTAAATGATACTATGTGTGACTGTTCAATTCACCTACAAAAGTTAGGAGAAAAAGCATATATAGATAAAGATACACTTCAATATTCTTATATTCCTTTAGAAGGTGTTGTTTTTGGTATCTATCAAAATTTTGATTATGGATTTACATCCGGTGAAGTTCTTCCTCAAAACACCTGTGTAGGTTATATTTCTACAGATTCTAAGGGATATGGACATTTTAATGGTAAATTACCTGAAGGTGCATATTATATTAAAGAATTAAAAACTTTAAAAGGATATAATCTTGATGAAGAGGTACATTCATTCGATATAAAAGCAGCTAATAATCAAAATATTGATATTGATCTGACTAATGAACCTTTCAAGAATATGCTTTCAAAATCAAGTGTCAAAATAATTAAATCCGATGTTAATAACGGTAAGCGTCTTAAAGGAGTAGAATTCACTTTATATAACAATAATAAGCAGAAGATTGGTGTTTATAAAACAGATAAAAAGGGGGAGATAATTGTCAATGAGCTTCCTTATGGTGATTATTATTTTATTGAGTCAAAAACTTTACGCGGATATTACTCAAGTAATAATCAATACAAATTCACGCTTAATTCTTCTGAGCCTAAAGTATTAGAAATAACTAATACACCAATATTGAAATTAGGTTTTAATGAACATTACATTTGGATATTTGTATTATTATGTGTATCTATTATAGGAGGATTGATCTTTATCTATAACAATGAATTCAACATATTCAAAAAACATAAAAAGAAATAAAAAAATAATAAAGCTGATAATACTTATTTGTATCCTTTTATATTTAATACTAATGTTTATTGTTATCAAGAATATAAGTTCCATACAAAAAAAAGAGTCAAAAGAAAAGGAATTAATTAATAATTACAAAGAATTACATAAACAAATTGAAGTTATAGATAAACAGGACAATAATAATATTACTGATGAGACATACCTGAATCAAAATACAATCGATAAAAATACTGCACACATTAGTGATAACAATAAACAAACTATATCAAAATCAAACAATAAAGGTGATTGTATAATAGAAATACCAGATATTAATTTGGCAAAAATTGTATACACAGGGAAAGACAGAGAAACGCATTTAGAAAATTATGAATTAGTAACTGCAGCTGATGATATGGAATATTCTCAAGGAGGTAATTACATAATATGCGGACATGCATCCAGATTATATGGGCATTCATTAAACAGAATTAAAGAGATTACGAAAGGAACAGAGATACTAATTACCGACAATGAAAAAACCGATAAATATACCGTTAATAAAGTATATTATTCAAATATGATGGATACAGATAAGTATTGCCGGCAAAATAATAAACAAGAAATAACTATAATTTCATGTGCAAAATACATATCAAAAGAAAGTTACATAGTAATTAAAGCTATACCGAATAATTAATTTATGGTATTAAAAGTTAATTTCTGAGTCATTATCTTTGAAACAAAAATACTCTAGACTTATTTGGGCTAGAGTATTTCCTTTTTATTTGACAATATTGCATGGTAGTAGTATAGTATATTCAGATATACAACTATTCGCAAAACACAGGTTTAACGAAAATATATATACTAAAAAACCACGTATTTTCGTTATAATCGTTATTCACGTATTTTTCTATTAATATCTATTATACAACAACTATTTTAATAATAAAGGAGTTTTTTTGATATGGCTGATAAAACTTATCATGAACAGGAAGAAATTCATAATGTGTTATTAATGAGGGATGTTCTTTCAGAGCTTCCGAAATATGTTTCAAATTATTTTAGGTCTATTGAATATTCCAAGGCTCCAAGAACCCGTCTTGGATATGCCAGAGATATAAAAACCTTTTTCGAATTCTTGTGTACCAACAATCGGGCTTTAAAGGGTAAGGAATTATACGAAGTACCAATATCAGTCATTGACCAGATTGAGTCTGAAGATATTGAGGAATATATGGACTATCTCAAAGTGTATGAAAAAGACGGTCGACAATTTACTAATAATGAAAAAGCTTTAAAACGCAAATTAACTGCTTTACGAATGTTTTTTGCTTATCTGTACAAAAATGGCAAAATTGATTCCGATCCAACAAAAATTGTTGAAATGCCAAAACTTCACAGTAAAGCAATTGTACGTATGGAACCTAATGAGGTTGCACAATTTCTTGATAATGTTGAATATGGTAATAAATTAACCGACCATCAACAGAAATACCATGAAAAGAATAAGGTCAGGGATCTTGCTCTCCTAACCCTTATGCTGGGAACTGGCATTCGAGTTTCCGAATGTGTAGGACTTGATATCAACGATGTTGATTTCGATTATGACAGAATCAAGATTGTCCGAAAAGGTGGTTATGAGGCTTACGTTTACTTCGGTGAGGAAGCTCGCGAGGCTTTGATGGATTATCTTGAAGAAAGAAATAAAATCGTTGCGTTTGAAGGACATGAAAATGCTCTTTTTCTAAGCTCACAGAGAAAACGTATATCGGTACGCAGTGTTGAAAATATGGTCAAAAAGTATGCTGCCATAACTACTCCTCTTAAGAAAATTACTCCTCATAAACTTCGTAGTACTTATGGTACTTCCCTTTATCAGCAAACATCGGATATATATCTTGTAGCTGATGTCCTTGGACATAAAGATGTTAATACAACCAAAAAACACTATGCTGATATTGATGATTGGCAAAGAATGAAGGCAAAGGATGCTGTTACTTTGAGGGAGAAACCTAATCGAAAAAATTAAAAGCTTACCATAGTAGACAATAATATTATTATGTATACTAATATTTAATTTTGTCATATTTACTTTATGACAAATACACAATCGGTTTACAATAACTATATTATGTATACTCTTTTAAATAACCGATTAATTATCTCTAACATTAAATAATAAATTTCATAATCTGTTATAATTAAACATCATATTAATCCCTATTGTAATAGGTATAGGCTATAGCAGGCAATAAAGATTAGATATTTTACATATTTTATCATTTACAGTATGATTTTATCAGATTTAAGAAAGGAAAATGATTTGTTCTTAAGATTTAATCTTAACTGATCATACTGTGATAAATATGAAACACATTCTTTGCTTTGGGGACTCTAATACTTATGGTTTAATCCCGCAAATTAACGGTCGATATTCATGGGATGAACGTTGGACAGGCATATTAAATTATAAACTTGGTTTGTTTAATTATCGTATTATTGAAGATGGTCTTTGCGGACGTACTACAATTTTTGAAGATCCATTAAGAGATAACCGTAATGGATCTAAAATACTTCCGACTGTTCTTGAAACAAATAATGGTATAGATGCAATCATTCTTATGCTTGGAACTAATGATTGCAAAACTGTATATGGTGCGACAGCTGAGATAATCGGAAAAGGAATTGAACGTCTTATCAATATTATTAAGCAATATTCGATCACTTCAAAGATACTACTGGTCTCTCCTATCCATTTTGGTGAAAAGGTTTGGCATAATGAATATGATCCGGAATTCTCGCCTAATTCAATAATTGTCAATAAAGGACTTGCCAATGTATATGAGAATATCGCTAATAAAGAAAATATCTTATTTCTTGATGCTTCTATATATGCACAACCAAGCAATGAAGATCAGGAACATTTAAATGCTGAAGGTCATAAAGCACTTGCCGAAGCAATATATAATAAACTCGTTGATGTAATTATATAAAACCAATTATTTATCAAAATACTTATAATAATAATTGACATTACTTCAAAAACCTCTTATTATGTGCACTGTAAGTTTATTATTATTTTCAAAATGTCAGAAACCATAATTCAATAATTATTGAAACGATTCAATGACAATTGTTAGTACATAATAATTATAATACGTAATAAATGAGGAAATACATATGAATACAACAATCGTTATGCAGCAAATGGGTGTAATATCCATTCTTGTAATAATCGGAATCTATCTTTATAAAACTGAGGTTGTCGATAGTACTGTTTCTAAGAAACTGTCTATTATTGTAATGGATATTTGTAATCCGGCTCTTATTCTTGCCTCTATTCTATCCGGTAATATTACAGCAACTCATGATGATCTTATAACCGCCATGATTTTAGGCGCAATATTCTATTTAGGATTGGTTGTCCTTGGGTTTATATTCCCTTCAATAATCAAGGCTGATTCTAATAATTCCAGATTTTATAATGTGATGACTGTATATACAAATGTAGGATTTATCGGTATTCCGGTAGCACGCGCAATACTTCCGGACAATGCCATATTATATGTTATTGTATGTAACGTATTTTATAGTCTGCTTTTCTATACTCATGGTATTGTAGTTCTTTCTAACGGCAAAGAAAAAATGAGCGTCGGTAAAATGTTCAGCCCCGGTACAATAATGGCACTTCTGGCCCTTGTTGTTTTCTGGTTCAACATCAAACCGCCACTCATTATTTCAAACAGTGTCAGCTTTATTGGAAATGCTACCGTATTTCTGTCTATGACACTTCTTGGTGTTAATATTGCAAGATCTGAGATCACCAGAGGACTTAAGAATATCAGGATATGGATTTATATCATTTTGCGTATGATACTACTGCCGATAGTTATGTTCTTTGCTCTTAAAGCTATTCACTGTGATTCCATAACTATTATGGCACTTTGCCTTATGGCTCTCATGCCTATCGGTAATCTTCCTCTAATTCAGGCAGAAAAGACTGGTGAAGACACAACTCTGTTATCTTCTGCAATTGCAATAACTACAGTTGTTTCAATATTTACTATTACAATACTAATGTCTGTATTTACGGCCACACTATAATACAGTAATTATACTTAAGTTAAATATCATAAATTAAGGGTATATATCGAAATGTGATATATACCCTTTAACATTTTAGTTGGTTGCTGCAAGGAAAGAACCTGTGAGTGCAACCGGACTCATAAGGACTTTTCCGGTTCCTCTATATACATTTACAAGACCTTCACCGCTTGCGGCTGATCCAATTAGACTCTTACCGGAACGCTCAACGGTAAATTTCAAAGTTGCCGACCAGCAAACAGCCATATTTCCATCTATTTTTAATACGTCATCAGTCAAATTAATCTCTATCAACTCACTGCGAGGTACATTACTCTCTAATGCAACTACACCTTGTCCCTTCATACAAAGATTGAACAATCCTTCTCCGCCTGCAACAGCTGACGATAAGTTAGAACGCATAACAACATCTCTGCTTACAGAACTCTCACATGCCAAGAACATTCCGTCCTCAACAACGATTCCTGAACCCCAATCTTCAACATTTTCAAGTAATATATGCTTATATGTAGGCTCAAGCATAAGAATACCTTCACCAACATACTCAGGCTTTATCTTTGACTCCTTGGTAACAGCGCCTTTAACCATCTTGCCTAACAAGTCACCTGCGCCTTTAATACCTGTAGTCGCATTGACATTGCCGCCCATCCACTGCATAGCGCCTGCCTGTGTAACAATGCCGACTTTGCCGTTCATAGTACACAATACCTGTCTTCTATGAACACCCATTTTCTGCATGAAGTATTCATTTTGTGCATTAAATGAAGATACACTTGCATCTCTCTCATACTCGAGAACCCTGAAGCTACCCTTCGCTTCTGTTACTTTCCTTAAATCGTTTTCAACCTGAAATTGTACCATGTGTTTCCCTCCCTGTTTTGGTGTATTATTCTAAAATGGTCTTTGCCATTTCGAATGCTTCTTCTTCCGTCATATTAGGATTTTGATTCATATAGAAATTTGCAAGTTTTTTAATATTCGCTTGTCTTTCTTTCTCTATACCACGTGCTTCGCCAATAGCTTCCCCTTCTTCTCGTCCCTGACCGATATAAGAGGCGATATCATGTTCATATTTCCATCTCGCTTCTGCCTGTAGCTTGACCTTCTCATCATCAGATAACTGACGAAGCGTTACAACAGTATCAGCTATATATTCATTCTTATCAGCAAGCATTTTGATCTCCTCCCATGTGGTAGCCTTGAATAACTTAGCCCATTCGTAAAGATCTCCAAGGTCCTTTGTTACAGAATCATCTTCTACTGCCTTTAAGTTTAGCACATTTATTCCGAACTTACTACTGTATAATTCATGATTATTAACATTAAGTAGTCTATATTCAGAATAAAATTCTTTTGTCTTTTCCGGTAACCAGAAATCAAGAATACCTATGTGATAGGTCGGTAACACCTCTCCATATTTTTGACCAGCATGAATATTATCAAACATTTTGCATAAATATGTCAGTGATCTTTCAACCCAGTCCTTAAAATAAGCAACTTGAAGCTCTATATTGATTATCTTACTGTTATTAAGTTTCACCTTAATATCTAATATACATGTCTTATCATCAACAGCTTCACCTAATTCAATTGGATTCATAATCTCTATTCCTAAGATATCTTTTACCGGTATAGAAAGTAGTGCCGCCAGCAAACCTTTTAATGCTTTTTCATTCTTCTGCAACACTGCTTTGAACATATAATCATTTCTTAATGTGTATCTTATGGGACCGGTAGGAAAATCATCGCCTAGAAAATTATTACGATCATTTACATCGACGCTTTTACTCTTTAAATTTTTCTTCTTAATATTGTTTTTCATATAAATCTTGTCCTTAAATATGTATTTCATATGCGCATCTGATATGAAATATTATAAAGAACAAAATTATAAAAAACCATGGATAAACAATTGAAAATAATATAAATTTAATTTTTAATTATATAATTTTTGATAGAATTATAACTATTTTTATATATTTTAAAGAATGCAGATAATAAATTAGTTTCTCTGGATTCACACTACTCTCAAACTGAAAGTCTATCATCTACCCATTGTCTTACGTTTTGGAGCCCTCTGGATTCACACTACTCTCAAACAAAGCAGGCGATACGCTAAGCGGTATAGCTGTTTTGGAGCCCTCTGGATTCACACTACTCTCAAACGCTATATCAACTTTATTTGTTGCACTAATAGTTTTGGAGCCCTCTGGATTCACACTACTCTCAAACGTTGATGATGCTGAATATGACAATGATGATGTTTTGGAGCCCTCTGGATTCACACTACTCTCAAACCCAGTTCGTCGATCTGGTAGTCCTGGCCAGTTTTGGAGCCCTCTGGATTCACACTACTCTCAAACGGCTATCCAGTCAGAGCCCTGCTTGATGAGTTTTGGAGCCCTCTGGATTCACACTACTCTCAAACCCTGGGAAGATAGCGCGGTTTCTATCAGGAGTTTTGGAGCCCTCTGGATTCACACTACTCTCAAACAATACTTGACGATTTTGGTGCATACTGTGGTTTTGGAGCCCTCTGGATTCACACTACTCTCAAACTCTAAGGTATGAATTTTCGTTCGGTGGAAGTTTTGGAGCCCTCTGGATTCACACTACTCTCAAACATCGCCAACGCCCACAAGCGGCCACATTGCGGTTTTGGAGCCCTCTGGATTCACACTACTCTCAAACCCATGCCGCCGCATATAAAAAACTACATGCGTTTTGGAGCCCTCTGGATTCACACTACTCTCAAACAACCCTAAGTTATTTGAAGCTATACAAGGAGTTTTGGAGCCCTCTGGATTCACACTACTCTCAAACCCTATGCTGAAGATGTGCGAGTATCGAACCGTTTTGGAGCCCTCTGGATTCACACTACTCTCAAACTGCGCTTGTATTCTGCTATTTCGTCAAGCCGTTTTGGAGCCCTCTGGATTCACACTACTCTCAAACAAAATTGCAGTGGGTAAATTTGTTGATATGGTTTTGGAGCCCTCTGGATTCACACTACTCTCAAACAAGAAGAACAGATGGACTTCAGGGATGCGGTTTTGGAGCCCTCTGGATTCACACTACTCTCAAACGATATTGTGACAGAAGGAAATGCGCTTCATGTTTTGGAGCCCTCTGGATTCACACTACTCTCAAACCGGTCTTGGTCTTATACTTTGACTTATCTCGTTTTGGAGCCCTCTGGATTCACACTACTCTCAAACTCGAACTCGTCCGCTGTGATCCATCCTTTGGTTTTGGAGCCCTCTGGATTCACACTACTCTCAAACCTCAAATCCAATTCGTATGGACTATTTGAGAAAACAGTACTACGATACTGCCGTATAAATCCAAACAGCATTCTAATCCAAAACATTTTAGATAATACATAAATCCTTATCAATAATAATTCTCCTAACTTTTTTTATATTATCATACTCATTACTATCAATCAATAATGTATAAAATTTATGAGATGTTACAGTATCGACAAAACTCTGAATATCATTGTTAATAAAGAAAGAATGCATATTTACAAAAACAAATATTTTTTCTCCAAGTAGATCTCTTACCAAATTCATATAATTATATATTCGTTCTATTACAGATAAACTATCATCAGCAATTGATACTCCACACATTTTAATTAAGGAAGATATATTTATACTTGAATAATCAATATTACACGGTAAAACTTCTGAAAGATAATTAATATATTTTTCTATAGAAGCTAATAAATTCATTGTTTCATAATAATGTAATTCATTTACCGCTTCTTTCTCTAATAAAGCATTAATTTTAGTTATCAACCGTTTCTCATTAATATCAAAGGGGATAAACGTGGTTACTAGTTCTATATTTTTTGACGTTTTTAATATATTATTATCATTAGAGAGAACTAAATCTTCTTCCTCACCATTAATTGAATTGTATAATTGATTAATGAATCTATACATAATATTGGGATTTTCAATAATCAATTCAGTAATACAATCTGTCTCAATATTAATCTCTCCAGTAAACAAATCGGTAATAATTTTCAAAGCACAACCAACCTTTCATCAGTGTCAATTATATCACTACTATAATGACCGGATATTGTTACTGTATTAGAAAACTGTTTTTCAGTTACAACCAATGCTTGAACTAACCCATCTGCTGGTTTATTTTTCTTTAACATTTCCAAAACAGATTTTTCTACTGTCTGATTCAAAACCATACGCGTATATACAGATTCTTGCATCATAATAAAACCATTCTTTATTAACAGTTTTCTAAAATTCCTGTATTCTCTTTTGTCTTTATCTGTCAAAGTCGGCAGATCAAAAAAAACAATTATCCTCATAAATCTATAACTCATATCTCCACAAATTTTATCAAATCTATATTACACTCGTTTATAGCATCAAAAACACTTTTTGTATATAATTTAATAGCATTAAGCAGTGTTTGTTCATTTCCGCGTACAATAAATCCTTTATTTAATACTTTAACTATCTCATGCTTCTCATCAGTACCAAATGAAGTAAAATTATTACTTTTTGCTATATCATCAATTATGATTCTGAATGGCTCCATCAAATCACAACTCAAGTTAAAATGATTAAATTGATTATCATGTCCTAATCCTAATTGTGTTAAATAGCCATTTGCAACGATTTCCCTATTAAATGCAGACAATAATAATGCATATCCATAATTTAATACAACATTAATAATATTTTCTTCGTCACTTCTTGTAAAACTCATTCCAAACAAAGCATTGAAATATACTTTTGCAGCATGTCCTTCTCGATTGGTTATATCTCCCGGAACTAAATCATCAACATATTTTTTTAACATATTTGCCTGTTCACTATTATTATATTTCAACAATAATTTGGATTGATTACTGATTTTTTCTCTTATAATTGAAGTCCAAATCATTTTTCTTAAGTCTTCACCCCAACATATCTGTTGTTTTATTTTATATGAATCATTATGAGCACCATAGTATGATACTAGCTCCGCTTGCGGACTTCTTTTATCATCGCACAAAACTACTTTGATTTTCTTTTCAACGAGCGCTGACAACAAACATCCTGTCATTGAAACTGTATTGTTTTCAATAATCAACAATGCAATTTCATCAAGAAGAATTCTTTTTGTTTCTTCGCCTCTTACAACCATGTAGTTCATGCTATAATCAAGCTTACATCTTTCAGAAATAATCACTTCGCGCCAACTCATAATAATTCCTTTAAATTTATAGACTCTTTTTCATGTAATCCAGCTGGTGATATATCTATTAGTTTAATTTTATTATAATTATTATATGAAGATAACCCTGCCCCTATAATTAATGCTCCTGTTTTACTTTTACCCCCTATTAATGATAAATCAACACCAGCAGACCTTCCAGATTTTAGCAAATCTATTATAGCTATTAAAACTTTTATTTGACTTTCAAAATCTAAATCTACAAATATTTCACGACCTTTTTTTATTGTCTCATATTGGTTTCCCGGTAATTTTCCTAAATAAAACGAGTTTCCAATTTTATCAGACAATATATTATACAACAAAATATTATTTTCTTCTGACAAACCATCGTTTTCGAAATCATGTAATATGTTTTTATTAATCTTCTTTTTTTCAATGTAATTATCAATTTTTTTAATATAATTAATGGTTTCATCATTATATATTGCACTTTCAGCATTTGAAACAAGCAATTGTCTTCCACCACTATTTTTTCCATTAATCCATAATTTATATCCATCAAGTGATAAAACTGACTTATACTTTATCTGTCTCTTACCTATCGGAAACTCAACATTTTCGATTTTCTTAGTATTAATACCTTGAAGAAAATCTCTAATATAAGTAGTAGCAAACGCATCATCTAGCATAAACTTATCAGCAACCATCAAATCAACCGGAACAAATGAAACTTCACGTTTTTCACCTTTCAAATACCTAGCTATAACAAAGAATGATGATGCAGATTTGTTATATCCACCATATTTAGCAATATCCATACCTGCCTTAAGCGGAACTTGTCCTTCTCCTTTCTTTACAGGCATTTGATCAAATAATCCTCCCTTTTGACAATATGCATATCTGGTAAGATGTATATTATTCTTGTTATATGTTTTAATTACAGTCTTCAAATCAATATCCTTATCCCAGAAAAAATTATCACCTCTTGAAACGTTATTATTAAACAGAACTTTTGTATTCAATGTATACTTATCATTTATATTAAAAAATTTCTTAGTAAATCTTTCATTATAAACATTACCAACAACAATATTTAGATATGCATCTTTTGCATGATGAAGATCGTTAATACTTCGACACTTTGGGGGTAAATTAAATATTTGTTTGAAATCACTGGCAAGTCTAGCCTTTACATAGACAATCTCCGTATCAGGATATAAAGTATTGAGTAATTGTGTAACTGCTTTCATTGATTGTCTTGTTTCTACAAGTTGTCTATTAATAAATCCCATTTTTTCTGCTTCTGTAAATGGTGTATGTCTAATAAGTCTTGCATACTTTTCTTTTGTAATCAAACCATTATTAACAAGCATCGTCCAATATGAATGCATTTTACTTCGCCATTCGGTTTTTATCGGATACACATCTCCTTTTTCGGCATTCAAACCAGAAAGAACAAGCACCTTATTATTAAGAATACTATCATCTTTAACAAGACTTTGAGGATAAATATGATCTATATTATACTTTGTCGATTTTAATTGACTCAAATCTATCGGAGTTCCACTATACATACACTTACCTAATTGAATGTAATATAAAAATAATGCCTCACTCTGTAACTGATTATTAGCAGTATCTCCCATAGCTTCAAGCTGTTTTTCAAGATCTTTGGTATCTTCTTTGCATTTTTTATACAACTCTAATATTTGATCTTTTCTGGTAACAGTACGCTGTTTCTTTTCATCAGTACCACGAGCCATTTCAACAAAAATTTTCTTTGGAGCACTACCAATAGTTGATATTACATCTTTAACAACTGCTAACGTTCTTGTAACTGGTCGTTTTACTGCATTAGATATTCCAAGTTCATCCATCTGCTGATTAATTGTAAGAGAATGTAGTTTATAATACTCCTTACGTTTTTCTCTTATAACATCAAGAAATGTATATCTATCAGAAAGTAACTGCATAAGATTATCATTGCTTTCCCAAAGAAAATGCATAATTGTACCCACTTCACCAGTCTCAATGCAAACTCCTTCTATTTCATTCAAAAATTCAGCAGATAATCTTCCAAAATCCTTATATTTTAATCTAGATACATACTTATAGTCCTCGTCACTCAATTGAGAATAATTCACTTTAATCCACTTTTTAAATCTAATCTTATCTTCAGTATATGTACTTCTTTTTATAATTTCATCCACATCATCAGTTGAAAGAATATTGTTATTGAGTAAATTTCTAAACTCATACATTGCCTTTAGCGATGATTTCACAGTAATATCTATACCACTTAGCGTATCATCTTTTTTCATCAAGGCTTTTGATATGAGATATTCTCTAATCTTTTTTATACTTACTTTGTTATATTTACAAAACAAATCATTATATATATCCTGTTTAGCATTTACAGTAATAGGCACTTCATTTACTTTAATATTATTAATTTCATTAAGCACCATATATTTTGAATATAACAAAGAATACTTTGGTAATACATTTTTTCCCGGCAAGTATGTGCAGGTATTAGTCATACGATTAATAAATGCTTCTTCACTTTCTTTTAAATCAACCATATTTTCAAAATTCCATGGATATATTTTTCCTTCTCCCTTTTTAACAAGCCATGAATAATTTGAATTATCCGTTCTTAATGGACCAACATAATAAGGAATTTTAAATTTAAATATAGATAACAATTTATCTATATTGCTAATACCATCTACATCCTTTTCGTTTAAAAATGTATAATATTTACTTGCATTTTCAAGTATTATCTTAAGTTCCACATAATACAATTGGTAAGGTATTACTCTATTATCTGAATTAATCTGTTTGGGTAAAAATGTACCGTTTTGAATACTTGAAATAATATAATCCAAAAGTTTCTGATCGTTAGGTTCTACGGTTATTTTGTCTATCTGTAAAGATTTCTTTAGAAAACTATAAAAATCATCTTTTGACGCCTTTTTCTTAGGTAGAACCTTTCCTTTTACAGATTTTACATTATATGAATACGCTGTATAATTTGCTAATTCTTTATCAGCTTTCCGGAAAATCTCAAAATATTTATCAGGAGCATATTTTTTCACAAAGTTCTTTAATGTTACAAGATCTTCCTTATGTCTTTTATAAATTTTAACTTTTGACTCTGATATATATTTACTATCATCAAGAATATCCGACAGCACACTCCAATCATACATAGCAGCTAATTTAGCAATAATATCCGCATTATCCCCAAGCTGTGGCAATAAAATATCCATATCATCGCTAATGGACATAGACATGTCATCTTCAAATTCAGATTCTTTAAATAATTTATTACATTTAACTTTGCTACCTGCCAAAAAAGCAACAAGTTCTTTTTTATCTAAAAAATAATCATCTTTTGTTGGTATTTTCCCATCAAATATTAATGTTGTTAATTCAGATTTTTTATTATTAATACCTTTTTTCTTTAATATTTCTCCTAAGGCATCTATATTAATATCATCCCACGGTCTATCCCATCCATTAATATCAAATAAAGAAATAAACTCTTCGTATATGACCTTAAAATCTAACACCTTATCAACATTAGAAGTACTAATATCACTCAAAAAATGTCCTCTATGCGCAACAAGCCAGTCAACCGCTATATTAATTAATCGAATGTCAAACTTCCTATCTTTATCCTTCATAAGCGCACATATCAAATGATGTATTGTCGGATATTCTTCATAATAGGCTTTTTCACCATAATCAGAATTATTAAAATACAGATTAAGCTCATCTGTATATGTTCTATCCTCAGCCCATAATGCACTTTCCTTTTTTCTAATGTAAAAATGCGGATCTACATTAACCACTTCCGGTGCGAAAATCTCATCTACTAGTTGAACACGTTGTTGTCTTCTATCAAGTCTTCTTCTAGCTGAACGGAAGCTTCTTCTATCTGCACATTGATTTGCTGCATCAAATAAATGAGAGCCCCACATAGGTTCTCCTTTAAACTTTAACAATTTATATCTATTATCTGTTACAGCATAACCAACCGAATCTGTACCAATATCAAGTCCAATAAAGTACTCTTTATTATTTTTCATCTTGACTTTCCTCCCCATCATTGATATCATTATAAGTGAATTCAGAGCCCTCTGGATTCACACTACGAGTTCAAATAAAAATTATTTCAAATCGTCACTTTGTTGACCGCACAGCGTGTGCATTAAGAGAAAGTCCATTGAGGGCTTTTTCTTTTTATACTTTTATATTCCATCTCTATTAAACCTTTCTTACTCCCCATACATCCTCCTTAACCTCTCTCCGATTTGCTTCATCTTAAAAACAACCTCATCCGGCTCAATGATAATTACCTTCTCCCCCAACGATATTATCCAAGATAAGAATTGTTCACTTATAGCAACATTAATCTCAACTTCAAACCAATCTGAATCTATCTTATCAAAATCAATATCCAATCCAAATCTATCAATAATAATAAAAGCAAAATCATTATGTACTCGTAATTTTACAAGTTTTTCTTCCCCGTCAAACATACCAAATAATCTATTTGTATATGTTGCGAGATTATACTCTTCGAATTGTTCCTGTCCAATTCTCTTAAATTCAGATAACTCTATATTTAACATCTTATCAACTCTATAATGACGAATATCGTTAATATCTTCATCGTATCCGACAAGATAATAATTCTCATTATCCCATGTAAGAGCCCATGGACTTACTCTGTAAATCTTTTCTTCATGACGTAGAACTTTCTTCTTATCAACCGACCATTGAAAATAATGGAATCTGATACTAACATTTTGACCAATGGCATTATGAATATCATCAACATTGTAATATATATTTTCGTTACCTGTTTTTGCACGATCAGAAACATATACTTGTCTATGTAATTTACTTCCTTCATAAATACTTGTCAGTTTTTCAAGTTTTTCAATTAAATGTGCAGATTTCTTTTCAGTAATGAATTTTGATGATTGGACTGAATCAACTAGTAATTTTAATTCAGGCAACTCAAAATCACGGCTACACACATGGTATAAAACCTCTAGCCCCTTTTTTTCCATAGCAATATCCAAACCATATTCAATAAGTGCATGGATATCTGTGTAAAACGTTTTTCTATTAATTGAAAAACCATAAGCAACTAATTCTTTAATAATCATATCACGAGTCATACTGTGCTCGTCATCCGTTCTTTCCAGCAGCAGCTTCATTAGATAAAGAATTCTAAGACGCTGATTACTTACAGTTTCACCAAACACTTTTTCATTTTTTAACATATAACCACCCTACAATACATTTTCAAAATGATAACTATATTTTATCATACTTTTATAGTTATATAAACTATATTTTTACTTATAAAACAAGCGAGACCAATATTTCGGTCTCGCTTTGACAAAACAAATAATAAAGTGAAAACTAATTATCACCATCCACGTACTTCCTCAACTCCCTGCACAGATACTCATATCGAAGTCTCTTCTCTTCCTTTGCAAAATGGACATTTCGTTCCTGTACAGGATTATTCTCATAATCAAGTTTTTCGTCTCCAAACTGTTCACTAGTAAGATCGAAGACTACATCTTCAACAATATTATAGCAATGATAATTTCCGCCAGGTCTAAGTATTCCATATACTTCACCACCAAAAATATCCTGTACCAGAAACGCGGTAATTGAGCATTGTCCAAGTGTAATATTATCTATACTCCATTCACCCCTTAGTCTGGGAGCACATGTATATTCACACCAAATATTTAACAAAGCATCATACAGATTATTAGGAGTTACAATCCCCTTATAATCAGAATTAACAGCCTTCACCGTAGCAGCGTCCTGCCACCCATAAAACTTATACTCCATAATCATTTCCTCTATAAATATAATCAATTATTAGGTGATTGCGAAACTCTATGAATTGTGAATTGCGTTATGTATGTCATAACATAAACCTTAAGTTTCGCAATCCCATAACACCTTCTCTACAGATCAAATATCGACAACTGACTACTCTCAGGTAATCCATTAAGTATTCCGACAGAAGCTAATTTATCTACGGTTGATTTTCCAATCTTTGCTCTTAGACGAAGATCCTCTTTTGATATGAATTTCCCACCTTTAGCTGCCTCTTTAATCTGTGATGCAGCAGCTCCTGCAATACCTGTAATTGAACAAAACGGAGGCATGAGCTTGCCATCTATAATAAGGCAGTTAATATCGTCAGCCCTGTATATGTCAATTGGCATGAAATCAAGCCCTCTTGCATACATTTCCTGAACAAGCTGCATATCAGATAATGATTCCTCTTCTGCCGCTGTTCTTTCATGTTTTCCTTTTGCTTTAAGCTTCTTCATTTCCTCTTCTAAGTGTTCACGTCCCAGACACATAGTCTCATAGTTAAATGCTTTTGCACGAATCGAGAAATACGCTGCATAATAAGCCAATGGTTCATTTATCTTAAACCATGCTATACGCCATGCCATCATAACATATGCCGCCGCATGTGCCTTGGGGAACATGTATTTGATAAGCTTACATGACCATATATACCAGTCAGGAACATTATGTGCTTTCATATCTTCAACCCAGCCATCCCATTTATCACACGCACCTTTTGCAACCTTACCCTTACGCACATTCTCCATAATCTTAAATGCGTCACCGGGTTCAAGTCCCATGTGAATCAGATAAACCATGATATCATCACGACAGCATATAGCGCCTGAAAGCTCTGTCTTGCCCTCTGCAATCAAAGTCTGCGCATTATTAAGCCAAACGTCAGTACCATGAGAAAGACCGGATATACGCACAAGATCGGAAAAGCTCTTAGGCTTCGTATCGACAAGCATCTGTATAACAAATGCTGTACCAAACTCAGGTATACCAAGTGAACCGGTCGGCACACCGCCAATATCTTCAGGTGTAATACCAAGTACCTCAGGACTATGGAAAAGCTCCATAACCTTCTTATCATCAAGAGCTATTGTCTTGGCATCCTTTCCTGTAAGGTCCTCAAGACGTCTTATAATGGTAGGATCGTCGTGTCCGAGAATATCCAACTTCAAAAGGTTGGCATCAATTGAATGGTACTCAAAATGAGTCGTTACAATATCCGTCTTCATATCGTTAGCGGGATGCTGTATAGCAGTAAACTCATATATCTCACGATCAGAAGGAACAACAACTATACCACCGGGGTGCTGACCTGTTGTTCTCTTGACACCTACACAACCCTGAGCGATTCTTGAAAGCTCGCATCTGCGCTTACTAAGACCACGTTCCTCATAATATTTATAAACAAGTCCCTCAGCCGTCTTCTCGGCAATCGTACCGATAGTTCCTGCACGAAATGCATGTCCTTTACCAAAAAGCTCTTCTGTATACGCATGGGCGTTTGCCTGATACTCACCGGAGAAATTAAGGTCTATATCCGGCTCTTTATCTCCGTAGAATCCCAGGAAGGTCTCAAATGGTATATCATGTCCTTCCTTCTTCATCATAGTTCCGCATTTTGGACAAGCCATATCCGGCATATCGCATCCAGAACTTCCGGAATAGCTCTTAACCAACTCAGACTCAAAGTCTGTATAGAAGCAATGAGGACAGATATAGTGGGCAGCCAAGGGATTAACCTCTGTAATACCTGCCATAGTAGCAACAAATGACGAACCAACGGAGCCTCTGGATCCTACAAGATAACCGTGATCATTTGAATCCCACACAAGTTTCTGAGCAATAATATACATGACCGCATATCCGTTACCGATAATTGACGTAAGCTCCTTTTCAAGACGGCTTGTAACCTGTTCAGGCAGGTCAGGACCATATATCTCATGTGCCTTATCGTAACAAATACGTCTAAGTTCTTCATCAGAATTCTCAATTACCGGAGGACATTTATCAGGACTTACAGGGTAAATCTTCTCAACCATATTTGCAATCTTGACTGTATTGTCAATAACAACCTCTCTTGCCTTATCGCTTCCAAGATAATCAAATTCTTTGAGCATTTCCTCAGTTGTCCGGAAATATAACGGAGCCTGATCGTCAGCATCCTTAAATCCCTTAGATGCCATGATAACCGCACGGTATATGGAGTCCTCCGGATCCAGAAAATGGACATCGCAGGTGGCAACAACAGGTTTGTTATATGTTTCACCCAGTTTGACAATTCGCTTATTAACCTCAATAAGATCCTCATCTGTATTAATATTATCTAATTTCTCATCAGCCTTCATAAATGCATTATTGCCTATCGGCTGAATCTCAAGATAGTCATAGAATTTGACTATTCTGTCAATCTCTTCATCATTTGCACCGCCGACCAATGCACGATACAACTCTCCCGCCTCACAGGCAGACCCTAATATCAGACCTTCTCTGTATTTACTTATAAGACTCTTAGGCATAATTGGTCTTGTATTGAAATATGTAATATGAGATTCAGAAATCAATCTGTTAAGATTCACACGTCCAATCTCATTTTTTGCCAAAATGATACCGTGATATCTTCTGGATTTCCTTATACTTTCGGGAGAAGTCTCACCCAAAGAATTAAGCTCATCCAGGTTATTGATTCCTTTATCTTTGAGCATCGAAAGAAAACGCAGAAATATCTTTGCCGTTGCACCTGCATCGTCGACAGCTCTGTGATGATGTTCAAGTTTTATTCCAAGATGTTTACATATTCTGTCAAGTGTAAATTTACCAAGCTCAGGACAAAGCACATGCGCAAGTGTCATGGTATCTAATATCGAATAATCTGTCGGAAGTCCCATATCATCAGCAAACTTCTTGATAAATGTCGTATCAAATGCAGCATTATGTGCTACAACCGATGCATCACCGATAAACTCAAGAAATTCAGGAAGTATAACATCAATCGTAGGCGATGACATTACCATATCATCAGTAATTGATGTAAGCTCTGTAATCTTATATGGAATTGGTATCTCCGGGTTTATGAATTTAGAAAATTCTCCAACTATCTCTCCGCCTTCAATTTTGACTGCACCTATCTCGATTATCTTACAAAACTTAGGATTAAGTCCTGTTGTCTCTATATCAAATACAACATAGCTGTCATCTAAAGACTGACCTTTTGAATTGATGATAAAATCCTTCAGGTCATCAACAAAATATCCTTCGCAACCATATATAATTTTAAATGGATCATTAGGTTTGATACAGTGATTCGCAACAGGGAATGCCTGTGCCACGCCGTGATCGGTTATTGCAATCGCCGGATGTCCCCATTCCTTAGCTCTTTTGATTATTGCATCAACAGGAACTACACTGTCATTGTCGCTATATACGGTATGCATATGTAGCTCCACTCGCTTATCCAATGCGTTATCAACTCGTTTTGTTGTATAATCCGCAATCTCCTTGATACCTTCTATACGAGAAAACTCAAGCTCTCCGGAAAACTTGTCAATTGCAACAGAACCTTTAATTTTGTAGAATCTGTTCTTGGAAAAATCACTCTTAAACAACTTCCATTCATCTTTTTCCATGAATAATTTACCCGAAATGGAATCTGAAAAATCCGTAATGGAGAACATTATTATCAACGAACCTCTTCTGGTCTCTTTTTCCTCAATAGAAAAAATCTGTCCTTTGGCAACAATATCATTCATTGGATTGACGACATCCTTTAAAAGAACTTCCTCACCCTCAACATTTCTTCCGTATATAGTGTCCGGATCATTGATATTATATGCTGATCTTCTATTCTTCCAATTATTCTCTTTTTTATTGTCTGCCTGCTTATTGTCTGTCTTACCGGATTTACCATTACTTTCCTGTCCGGAAGTCTTATTTTCATTTTTATTATCACTAGAATCTGCTTTGCTATCACCATTTTCCCTGGCTATAGCCTCACCCTTTTCCATAATCTGTCTAACTTCCAATTCAAGGGTGTGTTCATTTGCTCGTCTTATCGCTTCCTTCTGTTCCTCAGTATAGTCAAATCCAACATTTATTTCATATCCAAAACGTTCTTTGTATGTAGTTTCGAGATAGTTTTTGATAAATATAGACCTCTGTCTTGCAAGGAAAGTATCATCAAGCGTTAAATGAATTACATCATCATTAACATACCAATCCGCGTTTTTGATGATATTATATAAAATGTTAGACTCATGATATATTTCTGTTAAAAGACTTTCTTTATACATATCAGTCAATGAGCTGACATTATACTGACCCGAAAGCTCATAATGTTCAATCAGTTTAACCTTAATACGGTTTTGAAATAAATAAGATGAAAGAGAATCTTCCATCTTATAAATCTTATCCTTAGGAATCAATATCCTGCTATTTATATATATTTTTAATAATTTCTTAGCTTTTGACAGTACAACATCACTGACGTGTACATTATCAAAAAGATTGTGTAATTCATCCGGGCAGTTGAATTCCGGAAACACATCAAAGAAAATTTTTTCCTGTTGTACCATTTATTACCTCCACGATAATAATATTACTTCCAATTATCCAACTCATATTTAAGAACGTCTAGCAGTTCAGCCTCAGGAACCTTCCTGACAATCTCGCCATGCTTGATAAGCAATCCTTCACCATTACCGCCTGCGATTCCCAAATCCGCTTCCTTTGCCTCACCCGGACCATTTACCACACAGCCCATGACAGCTACCTTAATATTAAGGTCCTCGTAATCTGTGACCATGTTTTCAACCTTATTGGCAAGCCCAATAAGATCAATAGATGTTCGGCCACAAGTAGGACAAGATACGACCTCTATACCACCTGTTCTAAGTCCAAGAGTTTTTAAAATAAGCTTAGCGGATACAATCTCATTAACAGGATCACCTGTTAGAGAAACCCTGATTGTATCTCCGATACCCTGATATAAAATTACTCCAAGACCGACTGCTGACTTGATGTTACCGCGCATTATAGTACCGGCCTCAGTAATTCCGACATGAAGTGGATGATTCGTCTGTGAAGCGATAAGCTCATGTGCCTTAATACACATCATAACATCTGAGGATTTAATACTGATTACAATGTTATCAAAATCTTCCTCTTCAAGCATTCTGACTTTGTCAAGAGCACTCTCAACTATACCCTCAGCCGTCACTCCACCATACTTCTCGACCAGATTCTTTTCAAGCGAACCCGAATTGACACCTACACGTATAGGAACATTATATTTCTTAGCAGTATCAACAACTTTTTTGATATTATCTCTGCCACCAATATTACCGGGATTAATTCTTATCTTATCGGCACCATGCTCCATGGCAGAAATAGCAAGTCTGTAATCAAAATGTATATCAGCTACAATCGGGATGTGAATAGCTTCTTTAATCTCGGAAAAGGCCTTGCATGCTTCTTCATTATTAGCAGTAGCACGTATTATATCACAACCTGCTTTCTCCAACAAAAGAATCTGATTGACAGTTGCCTCTACATCTTCCGTTTTTGTATTAGTCATTGATTGAATGAGTATCGGATTGCCTCCTCCGATAACTTTATCACCTATTTTAACAACTTTTGTATTCTCTCTCATAATAATCCCTCTCGTATAAACCGGATAATAGCTATTATAACGATCATTTAATCATTAACTTCATAATATCCTGGAAAAGCACCACTACCATTAATCCAATAAGTAACATAAATCCGATTGTATTGATCAAAGCTTCTTTCTTAACAGACATTCTCTTTTTGAAAATGCCCTCTATCAAAAGCAAAAAAGATCTTCCGCCGTCCAATGCAGGCAGTGGTAAAAGATTCATCACACCCAGATTGGCACTGATCAAAATTGAAAAATTAATGATATTGAGTATTACATTGATAACCGCTACTGAAGTATCACCGTTAGCACTGTCCTTAGCTTCGTTAATCGTGTCATTGATCATCGAAACAATTCCGACAGGACCTGAAAGGTTCTTAAATCCCAACTTACCTGTAATAAGATATTTAAGACTTAAGTATACAGTTTTTACCTGATAACGCAGCTCGAGAAAACTGAATTTAATAACATTCCAAGCGTCCTTTCGCTCTCTTGCACCACCACCGATGCCCATAAGATAAACACCGCTCTCATTTTTTTCAGGAGTAAATGTAATATCGTAATTCTTACCATCTCTCTCTA
Organism: uncultured Lachnospiraceae bacterium; assembly: GCA_902793335.1. Taxonomy (GTDB): domain Bacteria; phylum Bacillota; class Clostridia; order Lachnospirales; family Lachnospiraceae; genus CAG-590. Next base: position 27,032 of record CADBCZ010000001.1, on the reverse strand, counting down.
CCGATAAAGTGATATCGTCTCCTGTCTGGTTAAGCTGTGTATATACAAGCAATTCGCGATAATTATATACTTTATGACCGTTGTAAGCAGTTATAAGGTCACCTTCCATAACACCTGCCTTATGTGCCGGACTGGTCTCTGAAAAGGTAGAAACTACAGATCTGTCATATCCGCATATTCCAATTAAGATAAGCGAAAAAACGAAAGCAAGAATGAAGTTAAAGATTGGACCCGCCAACACTACAGAAAGTCTTGCCCATACTGATTTCTCACTAAATGAGTTCTCCTCGGCAACCGCTTCATCCTCTCCAAGCATCATACAATATCCACCCATAGGGATAAGTCTTAATGAATATTTGGTGTCATTCTTAGTAAATGAATATAGAGCCGGGCCCATACCGACAGCAAACTCTATAACTCCGATACCATTTTTCTTCGCTAAAAGGAAATGACCTAATTCATGAAAGAATATTATAAATCCAAACATTATTAAGCCAATAATAACGTTAATTAATGTACTCAAACAATTACCTCCTAAATCAATCCGACCACTTGCTCTTAATAGTATCATATACCCATTGTTCGGTCTCTAATATCTGTGAAACACTTGGTGAATCGATATTCTTATGACATGACATACAATAATCAATCATCTCATATATTTCTAAAAATCTTATTTTCTTATCTAAGAATTTGGCAACAGCATATTCATTGGCAGCATTAAGAACCGTAGGCATACTGCCGCCACACTCTATTGCCTTATATGCATACTTAAGGCCAAGGAAAGTATCGTGGTCAGGCTTTGAAAAGGTAATCTCTGTAAGTGTCGAGAAATCAAGTCGGTCGCCCTTTAAGAATACTCTCTTCGGATAATAAAGTGCATACTGAATAGGTAACCTCATATCAGGTGTTCCAAGCTGAGCAATAACAGCACCATCATCAAACTGAACCATAGAATGGATGATACTTTGTGGCTGAACAACAACCTCAATCTGTGAAGGCTCAACATTAAAAAGCCACTTGGCTTCTATAACTTCAAGTCCTTTATTGACCATTGTAGCCGAATCGATTGTAATCTTACGGCCCATTGACCAGTTAGGGTGTTTTAACGCCATCTCAAGGGTTACATCTGCCAAATCATCTCTGGTCTTTCCACGAAAAGGACCACCCGATGCCGTTAGTAAAATCTTATCAATTTTATTCTCTTTTTCACCATTTAAACACTGAAATATAGCAGAGTGTTCGCTGTCAACAGGAAGTATCGAAACTCCCATCTCTTTAGCAAGCGGTATAATAATATGACCTGCGGTTACCAGTGTTTCTTTGTTGGCAAGCCCTATATCCTTTCCTGCCTTGATAGCTGCTATAGTAGGATTAATACCAATCATTCCTACAACAGCTGTTATTAAGATGTCCGATTCAGGCATGGTTGATAGTTCAATCAATCCCTCCATTCCTGAAACTATCTTACACTGCGGTGTAACATCTGCAACGGCAGCCTTTAAAGTCGCTGCCTTTTCTTCGTCCCATACAGCACATATCTGCGGGTGAAATTCTCGTATCTGTTCTTCTAACATTGATATATTACTTCCAGCAGATATACCCACCAAAGTAAAATCATCAGGGTTAGCCCTTAATACATCTAAGGTCTGTGTACCTATCGAACCTGTCGAACCTAATATCGCTACTTTTTTCATAATCTAAGTATCTCCATCAAAACTAAATTCAGGTTATATAAACTAAAAATTTTACTGAATATACGAAATAATATTAACCAACCAGTAAATAATAGGAGCTATATATATAACACTGTCGAATCTGTCAACAATTCCGCCATGTCCGGGTATTAAATGGCTGTAATCCTTAATATTGTGATTTCTCTTGATAGCAGATGCGCAAAGATCACCGATAACGGAAGTCATCGCAGCAACAGCCGCAACTACGCCTCCCCAGACAGCTGATGTAAACGGAAGCATTTTCGGAAATGCAATTGCATAAACAAAACCAATTACAAAAGCACCTGCAACACCACCAATAAAACCTTCAACGCTTTTATTAGGACTTACTTTAGGAGACATTTTGTGTTTTCCGAGTGTTCTTCCGGTAAAATATGCAAATATATCATTACCCCAGCTTGCTATTAAAAGATAAAATGCAAGATAAAGACCAAATTCCATTTTTCTGATCATCAAAACAAATGACATCATAACTGTAATATAGATAAATGAAAAAATAACTTTAGCTACATCTTCATCTTTATATTTTGGAAAGCTGAAAACATAAATTGCTAGTAAAATCATCAGTAAAAATATTGTCACTGACAACAGTAATTTATCGCAATCAAAATATATCAAAAGATAAACTATAACAGTAAAGATATATTCTATATATGCAAATATTGATTTTTCCAAAGAGTGTATGCGAAGATACTCCCATATTCCAATAATTGAAATAGCTGTAAGGATGCACGTAGTAACTATTCCACCGGATAACAGAGCAATGATTGTGATTAGGCCAACAAAAAAGCCGCCAATTATTCTCTCCTTCATATCGCGTCACACACCTCCAAACCGACGTTCTCTACCGTTGTAATATCTTATAGCCGTCAACAAATCCTCTTTCGAGAAATCAGGCCATAATACATCGGTAAAATAAAATTCTGTATAAGCCAGCTGCCAGGGAAGGAAATTAGATAATCTCTCTTCGCCGCTGGTTCTGATAAGAAGATCGGGATCCGGAAGTCCTGCGGTATCAAGTTTATCATTTATCATATCTTCTGTTATATCATCAGCAGAAATCAATCCATTCTGAACATCTTCAACAATTTTCTTAACTGCACGTCGGATTTCATCTCGTCCACCGTAATTGATTGCAATAGTGAACTTAAGTCCGGTAGCATCTTTAGTTGTTTCTTCCAACTCATTAATTCTGTCTACAAGTTTCTTATCAAGACCTGACTTATCACCTATAACACGAACTTTCATGTTATTCTTAGTAGAACGTTCTATACAGTCTATGAGATATTTTGCGAGAAGTTTCATCAATGCATCAACTTCATCTTTGGAACGTTTCCAGTTCTCAGTGGAAAATGCATATACAGTAATATATTCAATACCCATATTGTAACCGTCTTCAATAATCTTCTCAACAGTCTTTGAGCCCTGTATATGGCCGAAATTTCGAGGCATGTTTCTCTTCTTTGCCCATCTTCCGTTACCGTCGAGTATAATTGCAACGTGTTTGGGAACGTTTAATTTTTCGTCCTGTATCGCCTTAATTATTGTCTCCACATCGACCTCCATTATACAGTAAGTATTTCTTTTGACTTACTCTCTACTACTCCATCTATCTTCTCAACATATTTGTCAGTAAGCTTCTGTACTTTATCTACATTTTCCTTCTCTTCATCTTCGGAAATTTCACTTGCTTTAAGCTGTTTCTTTAAATAATCATTTGCATCACGTCTAACATTACGGATTGCAACCTTAGCATTTTCACCTTTTTTCTTAATATCTTTAACAAGCTCTTTACGACGCTCTTCTGTAAGCTCAGGAAAATTAAGTATAATTGATTTACCGTCATTATTAGGTGTGATTCCAAGATCTGAACAAAGAATAGCTTTCTCAATCTCTTTGAGCAATGACGCTTCCCAAGGTGTGATCAAAATTGTTCTTGCCTCAGGTACACTAACATTACCAACCTGCTGTAAAGGAGTTGGTACTCCGTAGTATTCGACTTTTATCTTGTTAAGAATATTGGGATTTGCTCTACCTGCACGAATATTGGCAAACTCATTTTCAAGGCTATCAATTGTTTTCTGCATTTTTCCTTCGAATTCCTGTAACATTTTAAGTTCCTCCTAAAACACTATTATTAATTATATTATAATATTCATATTAATATATTATATCCACTAAGCTTCGATATAAGTACCGTTAGATTTACCGGTCATTGCATTAAGTATTCCATCTTGTTCATTAAGACCAAACAGCATCATCGGCATATGATTTTCCATTGCAAGTACTGCTGAAGCAAGATCAATAACACCAAGCTGCTTGTCTACTATCTCCTTCATCTGCATCTTATCATATTTGACGGCATTAGGATTAGTCTTAGGGTCAGAATCATATACTCCGTCAATTGCCTTTCCTGCCAGAATAACATCAGCTTCAATCTCAATAGCCATCAATACTGTAGCCATATCGGTTGAAAAATATGGATGGCCTGTACCGCCTGCGAAAAAAACAACTTCAGAATTTTCAAGAGCATTAATTGCAGCATCTTTTGAAAATAATTCTGTGACATTACCACAAACAAACGGTGCCATTATTCTTGTTTTGATATCTACACTTCTAAACATCTCTGATGCATAAATACAATTCATTACAGTAGCAAGCATTCCAATCTGATCAGCCTTAACTCTATCCATATTCTCAGAGGTTCTTCCTCTCCAGAAATTACCTCCTCCAATAACAACTGCAACCTGTTTACCGAGATCAACAGCTTTCTTAACCTGTTTTGCTACCTCAAGAACAGTTTTCTCATCAAAACCCTGATGTTTATCACCGGCTAACGCCTCACCACTTAATTTTAAAAGTATTCGATCGGTTTTCAAAACTTTATCCTCCTTATGCAAAAAAGCTTTTAACATCTATATCTGAATAGCTCTGTGAACAGAAGCCTTCAATAACAGCACCATTGTTGATCTGTACTGAACGCGATTTGATATTACCCATGATAACCGCAGTTGAGTCAACAATAACCGGACCTTTTACATCAATCTCACCGTTAACCGCACCGGCTATAACAGCAGACTCACCTTCAATTCCTCCGATTATCATAGAACCCACTCCAACCTTAACACTGCCATACGACTTGACATCGCCTTCAATTCTGGCACCATTGGCATATAGTTCTCCGGCAGTAATATTGCCCTTAACTGTTCCTCCAACAACGACTTTGCCCTGACAGGTAACATTTCCGTCAACCGTTCCAATGATATCAATAGAGCCATCAGTATCCAAATCACCTTTGATATTAGTACCCTTAGTTATATAGGTTGTCTCGGTATCAGCTTCATTTATATTATATGTTCTCTCTGATGATGACTTTGAAGAAACAGTCTTTTCAGATTTCTCATTCTTCTCATCTGTCGAATTAATTGATATAACATCCTTATCTTCCACTGATTCTTCCTCCTTTTCATCATCACTGTCGGTAGTATCAATAATTGTTTCATCTATAGAATTATCTTTCGAAAACTCTTCGTTCATTTGAGAATTTTCAGAGGTATCAGCACTTTTATTGAGCGCTTCTTCTAAGCCATTATCAGTTGACTCATCATCAACTTCTTTATCATCTACAGTCTCATTTGAATTATCAATATCAACATGGGCATCAGTATCTTCAGAAGTCTCTTCATTCTCTGTCTGCTCTGCAGCAACTTCAGCGAGCATATCCTCTAAAGACATATCTGACTCATTGCCGGAAGAAGGTGATTCATTTATTGAATTGTCTTCGACTGTGTTAGTTCCGGCATCTTCCAAAACAGTATCTTGTGTACTATCAACGTCCTGATTTTCGTCGGCAACAATATCATTAACAACATCTGCATTCAGTTCATCATTAACAATCTCTTCCCTGTCTTTTACAGCCTCATGTTCTTCAATCGAAGCGCCATCATATCCTCCATCCGTTATATTGGCAGCCTGTTTCTCTGATAACTGACTCAAAAGATCGTCTACCGACATATCCATCGTATTAACTTCCATTTCATCATCAAGCAGTAGTTCAGGCGTCTTTGCATCACTGTACAACTCACTATCAAGAAGATCATCAATCTGATCTAACATATCCTCCGGAGCTATATCATCAAGATTCGGTATATCAACATCAGAAAGTGTTTTATCATCCAATCCCAAATCATTATTAAGATTCTTAGATAAAGGATTCATGCTCTTCTTCTTAGCTTTAGGTGTCTCATCTTCAAATACTTCATTACCGTCCGGCATTAACTCATTCATAGCCTGACTTATATCTGATTTGAAATCTTTAAAAAAACTCATATCTTCCTCCAATTTTCAAATACCAATATTAATATCACAGATATTCTTCTTTCAATTTTGCACTATCCAGTAGTATAACATATTTTCAAAGAAATTAAAACAAAAAAATCGAGCAGTTAACCTGCCCGATTTATATTTGTTAAAGTTAAAATGTAAAAACAAGATTAAGCTTCGATGATTTCTTTCTTGTTATAGCTTCCGCACTTCTTACATACTCTGTGAGGAACCATTAACTCACCACACTTAGAACACTTAACCAAAGTTGGAGCTGTCATCTTCCAGTTAGCTCTTCTCTTATCTCTTCTACCTTTTGAAGATTTGTTCTTTGGACATATTGACATTATTCACACCTCCTTAAATTGATTGAAGATATCACTAAAAACTGCCATTCTTGGATCCGGAACCGTCTGGTCACAGTCGCATGAACTCTTATTCAGATTGGTTCCACACACTTTACATATTCCCTTGCAGTCTTCTTTACAAAGAACCGACGTAGGAAGTACTGTGAATAACTCATCCAAAACGAGCCTGTCTACATCCAGATTACAGTCTTCAATATAACTTGTATCATCTGTTTCTGAAGAATCATCTATATACACTTTATTAAGAGCAACATTAACTTTTCTGTTAATAGGCAACTCATATTCACACTCAACTTCCGAAAGACATCTGCTACAATTACGAACTGCAACAACAGTCGGACTACAATGAATCTCGACTATATCCTTCGCAACACATGTGATAACAAGCTTAAATGAATCCTTACTGCTCAAAGTAATCTCTTCACCGCAAAAGATTTCTTTCAGTTCGGAAAGAAACACGTCATTTGTTACAGAATTACCAACCGATGTTATTACATCAAATAAGTTAACATTCATAGAAATTCTCCTAAACTCACACGTCGAGTATTATACATATTTTGAAACATTTTGTCAACACACTTTTTAAATATTTATTATTTAATTAATTCAAGTGTTTCTCTGGCAATAGCAAGTTCTTCGTTAGTAGGAATTACATATACTTTTAATTTTGAGTCGGCAGTTGAAAGCATTATCTCCTCGCCTCTCTTTGAATTTGCCTCTTCATCAAGTTCAAATCCCAAATATCCAAGGTAACTGCAAATCATTTTTCGAACTGTTGCATTGTTTTCACCAATTCCCGCAGTAAATGCTATAGCATCTACACCATTCATTGCAGCTGCATAAGAACCAATATATTGTGCCGCACGATAAGCAAACATCTCCAAAGCTACAGTTGCTCTCTCGTTGCCATCGTTGCTGGCTGACTCAAGATCTCTGAAATCACTTGATACACCTGAAATTCCATCTACACCGGATTTCTTGTTAAGTATATCAATAACTTCATCTAAAGATATGTCAAGCTTTGAAGCAAGGTACTGTACAACCGCAGGATCAATGCTTCCGCTTCTTGTGCCCATAATAAGACCGTCAAGAGGAGTAAAGCCCATACTTGTATCCACTGAGCAACCATCTTTAACAGCAGTTATTGATGAACCATTTCCAAGATGACAAATGATAACCTTTGAAGGGCCACTTTCTTTTCCAATCAATTGTAATAATCTTTTTGAAACAAAACTGTGTGATGTACCATGGAAACCATATTTTCTTACTTTATAGTCATTATAGTACTCATAAGGTACTCCGTAGAGATATGCTTTTTTAGGCATAGTCTGGTGAAATGCTGTGTCAAATACTGCAACCATAGGAGTTTGTGGCATCAACGCCTTACAAGCCGATATACCGATAAGATTAGCCGGATTATGTAGAGGTGCTAGATCATTACATTCCTCTATTGCAGCCATAACACCGTCATCAATAACTACAGATTTAGCAAACTTCTCACCACCATGCACAATACGATGACCAACAGCACCAATCTCAGATAAATCTTTGATAACTCCATGAGCTTCATCAGTTAAAGCTTTAAGAACAAGAGATACAGCCGTCTTATGATCAGGCATATCTACTGTCTCTTCAAACTTATCCTTTCCTGTAGGATTGTGTGTAAGTTTTCCATCTATTCCTATTCTTTCACATAATCCCTTAGCAATTACTTTCTCTGTGACAGAATCAATCAACTGATATTTCAGTGATGAACTTCCACAATTAACAACAAAAATGTTCATGATACATCCTCCATTTATTTAATTATTCTTAATAACACTTCCGTCATCTGATTTTAATTGGTGGCGTCCATGTTCCTTTGCATAATACATACACCAGTCAGCGTGCTTCAACAATTGTTCAATGTCATCACAAGGCTTTGGATAAGCCGTAAGACCAACACTCACGCTTAATGGAATCTCAAACTCATTGTAAACAACTACCTGTTCGCATAGTTTTTCAAAAAGACCACGAATAATCGGTTTGGCTTCATTAATATCTCTGTTTGGCAACACACAAACAAATTCCTCTCCACCGTATCTGCAAATAAAACCATCATATTCGTCTATATACTCTTCTGTAACGGTTGCAATACATTTAATCGCTTCGTCACCAGCCAAATGACCATATGTGTCATTGACATTTTTAAATTTATCTATATCAAAAAGTGCAACACTGATACAACCATTCTCTTCTATAATTCTTGAAGTCGTCTCTTTAAACAGCTGATTGAAATAAACCCTGTTATTGATACCTGTCAAGCCATCTGTCCTTGCCATATGCTGCATATCATTATACATCTTCGCGTTAGTTATGGAAATATTAGATTGAGCAGTTACGGCATTATAAAATGACATATTATCATCAAACAGATTCATACGATTATCGCCTATCATAAATATACCATATCTGTCTTCGTTGTTACCGAGCACTTTGATATATACTGAATTGATATTGAATTTACTAAGAAACGGCAGCTCTTCATCAATGTTATCATTTAATGTCTTTTCAAATTCATCTGTTCTTATCATCGAAGAATAAATCTCTTCAATATGTTGTTTAATCATTTCATCCATTTCACTGTTTTTCGATCTGATAACATAATTACGATGTTTGTTATGATAAACCTTACCTCTGATATACACTGCACAAAAAACAAGATTCTTAACGTCCATCACCGAGTCAACTATTCGTTTAGAAATATCAGTAACATCGAAAGAGGATGCAATGTGCCTCATTATCTCTTCCTGTACCTTCATTTCCTCATTAGCCTCTTGGATCTGCTTATTAGCTCGCTTTAAATCAATTTTCTGAGCATTCAACTGATCATTAGTGTTTTGTAATGTCTTCTGCATATTGAGAATATTTTCATTTTTCTCAAGCATAGACTCAAACTTTCTCTTTTCTTTAAAAAGCTCCCTGTCTTTGATATCGGTATATTCTCCAATTATACATGCCTGGCCAATAAGAACCGCGCCACTAAGGAAGACTGAAAACAACATTGTACCTAATCCATTATTTCCATCTATTACCACTTTAATGATTATCAAAATAATTATAAGTACTTCTAATTCTCCGACGCACAACAATATAGAAATAAATTCAGTGCAGTCAATCGTCAGAATCAAATCTGCAGTAAACATCAGCAACAATACATACATAACCAAACCTGATTCACTATTAATTTTGGTGAAAATAATCATTATTAAACAAAAGGCATACTGAATAAGCCTAATGCCTCTCATTATTTTAATATTGTTAAATCCATCATGTAGTGCAATCAGTTCTTCTACCATGACACATAACACCAAAAATATACCCATGATAATTGTATGATTCCATGGCATATCTGCATTGTCAAACTGCAAAAAAACTCTATGGAATAAAAACAAAAAATACACTACATTATGCAAAAATAAACCCTTTTTTTGAAGTTTTAATACAATATCAATATTCATTTAAATACCCACACCCATTAAAATAAATGTACTATTGCTCCCAATATAAATCGATTTTGGAACCTTCATATATAGGTCCTAAATAATTAGCTTGAGCACCGTCTACCTGCTGAATTAATTTTGTACCACCGACATTTTTCAAGTCAAAATCATATTTGTCAAATATATCAATAAATACATAACTTGATTTTCCACTCAAAGTTATTGGTGTATCATTGACCATCAGATGTATATCATGTGGTTTATCATCTTTGACAGTATTTTTTTTCTTTTCTTTTTTAGGTTTCTTTTTTTCATTATTATTAACCTGTACGTCATCCTGTGTCTTAACCACAGATTCCACGACTTGGTTATCTTCTACCGTTGCTTTTTCATTTTTATTTAATGCAGCAGCTTCTGATTCTTCCTTCTTATCTTCACCGGGTTCTTCTTCGTCAATCTCTTCGGTAACAAACTTCTCAGCAATATAGATATCTTCTCTGTCTATCCACGCCACATTAAAATTCTCATATATCTTGGTATCAGCACCTGCTCTGGCACCATTTACAAACACCTCATGAGGTGTTTCGATATCCATAAACTGCATCAGCTGTGTAAGTGTATAGTATCCAAGAATATCTATATTATCTCCATCATTAATTTCATAGGAACCTAATTCAAGCTTTCCGTTAACCGAAGCATATCTTGGACATTCGACTATTTTATCATTGACATTAAACTTTATGGAATCACTTAAATCCACAATATTCTCCAGCAACGCCTTCGCATCTTCGCCCCTGGTAGAGACTTTAATCTCAATATTGTCACCTGACTGAATTAAATGATTCATGCCAACTTCACTTCCGTTTAAAGATATCTGACATGCTTCACCGGCAGTACCTCTGATAAACTTCTTCTTACCGTTAAGAGTATATGTTATATCCGCACCCCTCTTAGGGAAAACATCATCATTGGTCAAACCATATGCCATCGCTGCATCAAATACGGTCAATTTATCATTGTCATATAACTTAACCTTCTCATCATTAACAAAAAGATATATAAATCTGTTTTTCTGTTCATAAAAATTCAGACAGATTCCAATAGGGGTTACAAGTAGCGGATCCTTCTTGACATCCTCAACCATTATGTTAATGTCTCCGAGAACCTCCTCACCACGAAGCCCGACTCTTTCAGGAGGAAGTCCTAAGTGTTTTGCAAGTTTTTCGGTATAGCCAGGAATCTTTCCACCACCACCTACAACAAATGTCGCTGCAACTGATTTACCACCATTTAATTCGATAATACGTTTTGCTGTCTGTTCTGTAATCTCCTCAAGTAATGGATCAAGTTTCTCATAAACCTCCTCGGGTGTTACTTTATGAGGAACACTTAATATATCTTTATAGCTTAGAGGCTTTTTGTTATGCCCGATCATCTTGATCATTTCGGCTGTATCGAAATCAACGAGATACTCTTTTATTATAGCCTCCGTAAGTTCATCTCCGGCTTTGGGCAACATTCCGTAACCAATTATACTTCCATCTTTGGTAATCGAGATATCAGAGGTACCTGCACCCACATCAACAAGAGCAATATTAAGAAGTCTGTAATTCTCAGGAATAGCAACTAAAATAGCTGCAATCGGCTCAAGTGTCAGATTGGCAACCTCTAAACCAGCCATCTCTACAGCAGCATATAAACTGTCAACAACCTCTTCAGGTAAAAATGTAGCTAGAACATCTGCGCTTATCTTATGAGCTTTCTGTCCTTCAAGATTACCGATAACATAATCATTCAGATAATACTTAACAACAGAGTATCCAACACAGAAAAATTTGTCATCAGTTTCATTCTCCTTAATCATCTGCTCATGTGCCTGTTCAACACCCATAATTTCAATAGAATGAATATATTCCTGATTGACAGATGTAAGTTCAGGGAACTCGAAATATCCTTTACCAACCGCAGTCTTTAACACACGTCCCGCAGCAGCTATACATACTTCTTTGAGTTTCTTTCCAGAAAGCTGTTCCTCTAATTGCTGTTTCACCTCTATAATCTCTTCGCTTATCTTAACAATATCGTGAATCTGACCATCTAACATAGCTCTGGTATCATGAAATCTAACCGCCTGGGCAACTATGTTAAACTGTTTACCCTCTCTGTATCCAACAGTACCAACTATACTTCTTGTACCGATATCAAGTCCAAAAACCAGTGATCCCGGAAATTTTGATAATGCAGCCATAATACTTATCCCCATATCATTTCTATAATTTAACCAATATGTATATATAGAGATATAATACCATATTAGTTGATTTTATTCAATAAAACCTTTAACACATTCTGAGTAATTGAGATGTCCCCACTATTATCAATTACAACATCAGAATTGTCTCTGTAATAATTATCATTTGCCTGATTAGCTATGACATTTTGATAGAATTCTTTTTTTCCGCCTCTGCCGGATACCAATCTGTCCAGTCGCGTTTCAACATCAGCATATATATACCATATTTCATCACATATGCTCTTATATCCATCCTGTATCAGAAGCGCCGCCTCAATAAAATAATAGTTATATTTTAGCGAATCTCTTTTATGTTTGATATCCTGTTTTATATAATCTTTAACAGCGGGATGAACTATTACATTAAGCTTTTTAAGAGCATTCTGATCAGAAAAAACAACTTCCCTGAAAACTACTCTGTCAATCTCGCCTTCATCATTCAATATATCCGTACCAAATGTATCAATTATTTTATTATAGGTATCCTCGCCCTTACGCATAAGTCTGTGGGCTAATTTGTCAGCCTCGACAACATACCCGCCATTCTCTTCCAAATAATTCAACACAGCGCTTTTCCCACAACCTATACCACCTGTTATACCAATTACCTTCATATCAACTTTCCTTTATCATTTTGCCTCATACCAAGTAGCACCAACACTTACTCCAACCGAAAGCGGAACGGATAAATCAGCAGCTTTCATCATCTCTTCAACAAGAATTGTTTTGACAAGCTCTACTTCACTCTCTTTTGTCTCAATCAACAATTCATCATGTATCTGCAATATAAGTGATGATTCACAATTTTCTTTCTTTAATCTTTCAGAAACTCTTATCATGGCTATCTTAATAATATCTGCAGCAGTCCCTTGAATCGGAGAATTCATGGCTATACGTTCACCAAAACTTCTCTGCATAAAATTAGATGAAGACAATTCCGGTATTTGTCTTATTCTTCCAAACATCGTTCTTGTCATACCGGATTTCTTTGCTGTTTCAACAGAATCATCAATAAATTTCTTTACCTCAGGATATGTGTTGAAATAACTGTCGATATATTCGGCAGCTTCTTTTCTTGTAATATTTAAATCCTCTGATAATCCAAACGCACTGATGCCGTAAACAATACCGAAATTAACAGCTTTCGCATTACGACGCATCAATGAATCCACCTCTTTAAGCGGGACGCCAAAGACTTGGGAAGCTGTGATGGAATGAATATCATCGCCTGCATTAAATGCCGCAATCAGTTTCTCATCTCCCGACATATGCGCAAGAACTCTAAGCTCAATCTGTGAATAATCTGCATCAACAAACACGTAACCCTCTTTAGGTATAAAGACTTTTCTGATACTTCTTCCAAGCTCTGTACGCATAGGAATATTCTGAAGATTAGGCTCGGTAGAGCTTATTCTTCCGGTTGCGGTTATTGTCTGATTAAAGGTTCCGTGAATTCTTTCATCTTCACTTATAAATGTTGCAAGGCCATCTGCATAAGTTGATTTTAATTTTGAAACCTGTCTGTACTCCAGAACATCAGATACTATAGGATAATCATTTTTTAACTTATTGAGTACATCGACATTCGTTGAATAACCGGTCTTAGTCTTCTTCGCACCGGGCAGTGACAGTTCGTCAAATAAAACTTCTCCAAGTTGTTTTGGTGAATTAATATTAAATTCCCTTCCTGCTTCTTCGTATATTCTGCCTTTATACTCATCTTCCTTATTGCCAAGCATCTTTCCATATTCGCCAAGCGAATTTCTGTCAACCTTTATCCCCTCTTTTTCCATATGATCAAGCACATACAAAACAGGAAGCTCTATCTCTTTATAAAGAGAACTCATTTCATAAGTTTCAAGTTCTTCCATCAGCTTTTCATACGCCATAAAAGGAATGCAGGAAACATAAGCAATATAGTCAGAAAAATTTTTTTCATATATATTCATGAAATTAATGCTTTCTTTACCCAAAAGCTCCTTTTTTGAAGGAACAGTAGTTCCTATATAATCTCTAGCCAGATCATCGTAGTCATAACTGTCTTTTAAAGGATTGATCAGATATGCGGCTACAGATGTATCCATTATCCTTCCGTCGTTATCAAAAGGAATATACTTTAACAGTTTTTTTAAATCATTAGTAATTATCACAACTTTTACCGAATTGTTGTAAACCTCAAGAATTCTTGAAGAAAGCAACTCTTCTGTAACGAACATGTTACAAGGTATAAATGTTGCCTTAGAATCCTCAAAAGAAAAGCTCATACCTATCAACTCACGATTTTGTGTAACAGGATACATACAAAGCTTATCAACCTTTTTCAAATTTTCAAAAAACAGTTCAACCTTGTCAAGCTCATCAATAAATTCTACATAAAATGATACAGCAGTTTTCTTTACATCTCCTTCAAAATATTTCAAAAGACTTTTCAGTTCAAGATTTTTGACATATTCATACGCATCATCTGTAAACAAGCTCTCAAACACCAGATTATTAATATTTACATCAAGAGGTACATCGAGCTTAATAGTAGCAAGAACTTTACTCATTATAGCCTGTTCATAGTTCTCTCTTAAGTTATTCTTTGCCTTTTCCGGTTTAATCTCATCTATATGGAGATAGGCATCCTCAATACTGTGATATTGCGTGATAATCTTAGCTGCAGTTTTCTCACCAATTCCCGGAACACCAGGAATATTATCCGATGTATCGCCCATAAGACCTTTCATATCAATAAATTCTTTAGGTGTTACACCATAAAGTGCTTCAACATCTGTTGAATAGTATTCCTCAACAGTAGTTTTACCACCTTTCGTCTTTGGAAGCTTGATACGAACAACCTGTGTTGCAAGCTGTAAAAGATCCCTGTCTCCGGAAAGTATTACTACTTCCATACCGTTCTTCTCACCTATAACAGATAATGTTCCTATGATATCATCTGCTTCATAGCCTTCCATCTCGACAATTGTCACATTCATTGCTTTAAGCATTTCCTTCATAAGAGGTACCTGACTTCGTAGTTCCTCAGGCATCCCTTTTCTTGTTCCTTTATAATCCACAAACATTTTATGACGAAATGTAGGCGCATGAAGATCAAATGCTACAGCTATGTGGGACGGTTGTTCTTCTTCTATCACTTTAAGTATAATATTGATAAATCCAAGTACAGCATTGGTGTGCTGACCTTTGGAATTAGTCAGGTCCGGAAGTCCGTAAAAAGCCCTGTTAAGTATACTGTGACCATCTATCAATAATAATTTTGACATTTATTATTCCTCCAAAACTTCAACTATTTCTTATTGGCATTATATTCTCTGATTTTTGAATAAAAAGACTCCTCTGTACTTATCTCCGGTTCTATGTTAATATTCAAAATTTTTTCATCAGGTGCAAACAACACATCATCAAAATACGAGCTGTAATAATAATCACCCTGCTGTTCTTTAATATTCTTCTGTTCATCCTCATATAATATATTCAGGAAATTAATATACCCTGCGATAACAAATATAAGAACTGCTATAACTGCAATAAAAACGGAAGAACGTACAAAACTCTTTTTGTTCCTGTCCTGCTTAAACTCTCTTTCAATCCTCATCTCAAGTTCAGCTCTAAAATCTCTTGTTATAGGAAGATTGGAATCCATCTGATGCATACCTTCGATCATGGTATAATATATATCCAATTCTTCCATGCAATCATTACAGTTCTTTACATGCTTTAAAAATTCAATCTTTTTATCTTTCTCTAACCGATTCTCGATATAGGCAATAATGCTCGATTGCGCTTCTAAACATGTCATAATAAGTCTCCTTTTTTCATGAGATTTCATGCCTCATGTATCCATAATCAAAACAGATTAAGTATATCATTTTTTCTACTCAAATACAAATTATCTTTTTTATTCATTTTGTCGATAAAATGTCTAATAATGCATCATTTTGTAGAATATTGTATTATAATCTTGTGTTTACACGAAACAGACATTATACTATTATAAACTATAAATATAATCGTGGAGGCGTTTAAGTGAACCTGAAATCATTCCGTTGTTCATTGCGTGAAAAACTAAAAGAGCAAAAGCTATCACTTAGTACATTAGCAACATTATCTGATTTGTCCGAGGATACGTTAAGATCAATAATTTATGGAAAATCCCAGGACATAAAACTTTCAACATTATTAAAAATAGCAGATGTATTGCATTGTTCAATAGATGAACTGATTAATCGAAACAGATATCCTCAAGAAACCAAAAAGCTTTTTGAAAGGATACTTAAACTTCCCAAAAGTTCAATTAAAACAATCCAAGCCATAATTATTTTAGAAGAAAAACGCCTGCTACAAAAATCAATGTATGGCAAAGAAATAATACCGGTATTCATCCCCAAAGGAAATATGCATGATGGAATGTATTATGACGGAAATACATATGAATCTCTTGATATATCCAATTATCCTATCAAATTAATAAATGAGGTTAATTACGGAATCAAGATTCAAACAGATTATTTCGAACCCATTTACTGCACAAATGATATAATTCTCATTTCATCATGCAAATCTCCCAATAAATCTGATATCGTTATTTATATCAATAATATTGGCAAAATATTTATCAGACAGCTAACTGATTTTGGGCTTGAACCGATTGGCAACTTTGGTGAAATAATCCCATTGAGGGAAATAAAAAATTATACTCCGCTGGGTATTATTATCAAAACGGTCAGGGAATATGACATTGAATTTTTCAGATAAAAAAACCCCGATTACTACAAAAATAGTAAATCGGGTTTTTATTTTATTTATTTGAATTATCAGCTAATACATTTTTGTTATGTAACAAATAATCCAATAGAGAAACAATTGTCAATATCAGTGCTATATATACAAGTACAGTCTCAAAAGTGTGTATATAGGTCTTAGCTCCGGTAAATATAGATCCTAAATCAGCTATCATAATACAGAGCATAACCATCTGTTCAGCGGTCTTGATTTTACCCCAGATACCTGCAGCAATAACAATACCGTTATCAGCAGCCACGAGACGAAAACCACTTATTATGAACTCTCTGGCTATAATGATGATTACTATCCAGCACGGAATTCTATCAAGTTCAATAAATGCAATCATTGCAGAGGATACAAGGAGTTTGTCTGCAAGAGGATCCATAAATTTACCAAAGTTAGTCACCAGATTATATTTTCTTGCAATCTTACCATCAAGCATATCAGTCAGTGAAGCTATTCCAAATATCACAAGTGCGATCCAGTTACCATACGGAATAAAACCTCCGTAATTCTCATCACACAAAAGCGCAACCAGAAAGAACGGTATCAATACAGTTCTTAATATTGTCAACTTATTCGGCAGGTTCATAACTTGGTTTGATTCTTTGTTTTGACTCATTATTATTATTTCCCTTCATGTTATACATTCTAAGCAATTAAAATAAAAAGCATATCTTATATATTGATGATTATATGTAGTTAAATCAATTCCGCAACAAGATCATACTCATTACAATCTGTTATCTTAACACTAATATAATCACCTGACAAGAGTTCTTCTTCTGATTTTACAAAAATCATTCCGTCGATATCAGGTGCATCCATATAGGAACGACATGCATACATTTCATCATCATACAGATATCCGTCAACCACAACTTCAAGTGTGCGACCAATCTGACGTCTGTTGACATCATATGAAATCTCCTGCTGAAGCTCCATAATCTCATCGCGATATTGTTCTTTAATTTCTTCCGGAACCTGATTATCCATCTCGGCAGCAGGTGTACCCTCCTCTGCTGAATAAGTAAATACTCCAAGTCTTCCGAACTCAATCTCATCAACAAATTCCATCAAAGCCTTATGATCTTCTTCAGTTTCTCCGGGAAAACCTGTAATAAGTGTTGTGCGAAGTATTATATCCGGTATCTCTTCACGAATCTTCTTAATACGCCCGGTAATCTCTTTCTTTGTTGTCTTACGACCCATACGACCAAGAACAGAATCTTCACTGTGTTGAAGCGGCATATCAATATAATGACAGACCTTAGGATTATTCTTAATCTCTTCTATAAGTTCATCTGTAATCTCTTCCGGATAACAATACAGCAACCTTATCCAGTGTAAATCCTCAATCTCGGATAATCTCCGGATTAGCTTATGGAGACATTTTTCTCCATATAAATCAATACCGTAAAGAGTTGTTTCCTGAGCAACCAGACACAATTCCCTGATTCCGTTATCAACCAAATGTTTTGCCTGCTCAACAACCTCTTCCATCGGAACACTTCTGTAATTTCCACGCACATACGGAATTATACAATAGGTGCATCTCTTATTACACCCTTCAGCAATTTTTAAATAACCTGTGTTGGAAATTCCTGTCATGCTTCGTTTATCTTTGATAGTAGGTAGATGCGTAAGAGGTTTAAAACATTCATACCTCTTGCCCTCTAAAACATTGTCAACAGCTTCTACTATCGCTTCAATGGACATGGTTCCAAGGACAGCATCAACTTCCGGAAGCTCATTAAATATCTCTTCCTGATAACGCTGCGCAAGACAACCGGTAACTATAATAGCTTTCAATCGTTTTTCCTTAAGCTTGCCCAGCTCTATTATATTTTCAATACTTTCCTCTTTGGCATCACCAATAAAACAGCAGGTATTAACAACACATACATCTGCTTCACTTTCTACATTGGTTATGCCGTATCCCTTTTCCTGTAAAAGCGCAAGCATAACTTCACTGTCTACAAGGTTTTTGTCGCATCCAAGGGAAATAAACATTATGTTTGTCATAATATCTCCAATTCTTTTATAAAATAAACATTTGTCTTTTGTTACAAAAGCACCGATAGTATTTTAGAGATCCTTCCACTCTGCAAAATCTTCATTGTTATAGAAACTGTCAGCAGAAAGTTCTTTTGCATATTTTTCAATCTCTTCATCAGCTTTATCTTTACCGTCAAAAGTAAAATTATATTCAGTTGCAAGACCGTCAATATAATCAGTCATATCCTGAGTTATATCATCTTTTTGATAATAATAATATTTTGAACCATTTACCTTAATCTGAGTATAGATTATATCAGCTATATCCTCACGTCCACTGTTAAACGCATCATTCATTATATCACTTATCGGCTTAATATCTGCACCGTTTTCATCATAGAAATTCCAGCCTGCAGCATTATCCTCTTCCTCATATAAAGTTACATATTCAAAATCAGAATTAGGCACGATAACAATATTGCTGTGAGCACCGGCGCCATTTGATCCCTGATCGAAAACAACGCCATACTTGTTAAATGTAGGATATCTTCTCTCCCAGGCATCTATAACAAAGTCAATAGAAAGCTTTCCATCATTTTCAGAAATTACGTAAAAAATAGTAAATGATGTTGTTTCCACATCATACATATATGCTAGAGCATATGCTTTTCTGATAGGATTATCAAAACGGGTATATGAAATCTTAGCTTCCTTACCACTTATAGGCTCACACAAAGTATTGATAGAATCGAGCATATCAATACCAAATGAATTACCTGCATTTAATGCAATATCGAACATAACACACGAATTCTTAAGTTTGTCAGAAACAACAGCTTCTGTTTCGCCTTTAAGAAATGAATCGAAAAGATCATTTTGAGAGTCAGAAGCTTCATTTGATTTGGAGCTATCATCTGTTTCTTCAACTTTACCAGCAGAAGCAAATTTATCACCGCCCGGTATTAACTTGATCAATTCTCTTACACGCTTTTCAGTAAGCTCTGCACCTTTCATACTTTCGATCATAGGCTGAATCGAACCGCCTTCATACTCTTTGCCGGCCTCAGCAATCTGATTATCCTTATCAGTAATCCATGTCTGTTCCTCTTCGGTTAACTTATCCATCTCATCAGAAGACAAAGTCTTACCTAAAACACCCCAGAGCTCATTTAAACAATCATCCCAAAGGGTATATAAATCACCAGACTTTAAGTTATAGTCTGTCTGTGACAAATCATCATTTTCTATTGAATTTTTAAGCTCTTCAGACTGTTTCTCAATATCGGCAAACTTAGACAAAAAGTCTTTGGCAATGTCAGCATCTTTCTTGTCATCACCTGAATCTGTATTATCTGTATCCTCCTTTGTTTCAGAGGATTCTACCTTTTGAGTACCACTTGGAGTATCACCTGCATTATCATTCTTGCCACATGCGGTACAGGCAAGTAATAGAGTTAATAATAGGGTTAATGTAATGTTCTTAAATTTCTTCATCAATATTTTCCTTTTTTGAATATTTTTTCTTTACTCTTTTGCTTATGTGTATATTTTATTCAAACATAGTTGCAGCCTCAACACAATTGTTCATCAGCATTGCAATTGTCATAGGTCCTACTCCACCCGGAACAGGTGTGATTGCTGATGCAACAGGCTCAACGCTGTCAAAATCCACATCACCACAAAGCTTGTTGTTTTCATTTCTATGGATTCCAACATCGATAACAACCGCACCATCTTTGACATAAGAAGCATCAATCATCTTAGGTTTACCAATTGCAACAACGAGGATATCAGCGCGTTTACATACTTCCTTTAAGTTCTTAGTTCTAGAATGACAAACTGTTACCGTACCATTTTCACGAAGCAATAATAATGCCATAGGCTTTCCAACAATGTTACTTCTTCCGATAACAACACACTCTTTACCTTCTATGTCAATGTTACTTCTCTTAAGAAGCTGAATGATTCCTGCAGGAGTACATGACACAAAGCCCGGCTGACCGATAGAAAGTGCACCAACACTCTGTGGATGGAAACCGTCAACATCCTTTTTAGGACTTATCGCTTTGATAACAGTATCCTCATCAATATGCTTTGGAACCGGAAGCTGTACAAGAATTCCATGTATATTATCGTCATTGTTGAGACGCTCAATCAATTCGATAAGTTCTTCCTGAGTAGTCTCTTCCGGAAGTTCATAACTTTCTGAACGGATTCCGATATATTCACAGGCTTTCTTCTTGTTACCTACATATACGCTTGAAGCAGGATCGTTGCCGACCTGAATTACTGCCATACCGATTTCCTTACCCTGCTCTTTAAGAGTTGCAACCTTATCCTTAAGTTCATCCTTGATTTCCTTACTGATTCTCTTACCGTCAATTAGTGTTGCCATTTCTTTTCCTCCTATATATATAAATCAGAACAATCCAACAATCTTATCATCCACAACATCAATACGCTCTGCAGCGGGAACCTTAGGAAGTCCCGGCATAGTCATAATCGAACCTGTAATTACTACAACGAATCCTGCACCGGCACTTACATATACTTCACGGACATTAACATCAAAACCACTAGGTCTTCCAAGAAGTGTAGGATCATCAGAAAGTGAATACTGAGTCTTAGCCATACATACAGGAAGGTTACCAAATCCAAGATCTGTGATTGCCTTAAGCTGTTTCTCTGCTGCAGGTGCATATGTTACACCATCAGCTCCGTAAATCTTTGTAGCAACAGCATTTATCTTATCTTTCAATGACATATCATCATCATATATCATTTTGAAGTCTGCTTTCTTATTATCAAGCACATCGCATACTTTCTCGGCAAGAGCAAGACCACCTTCGCCACCCTTTTCCCAAACTTGAGCAAGAGCAAAGTCACAACCCATATTCTCAACAAATTCTTTGACAAATGAAAGCTCTGCATCTGTATCTGTCACGAACTGGTTAAGTGTTACAACGATAGGTACTCCGTACTGCTGTAAGTTCTCGATATGCTTCTCAAGGTTAACGATACCTGCCTTAAGCGCATCTACATTCTCATTTGAAAGATCTGCCTTAGCAACACCACCGTTATACTTAAGCGCACGAACTGTTGCAACAAGTACGATAGCATCCGGAGAAATACCGGCTTTTCTACATTTGATATCAAGGAACTTCTCAGCACCAAGATCAGCGCCAAAACCAGCCTCAGTAACTACTATATCTGATAATTTCATAGCAAGCTTTGTAGCACGAACAGAATTACAGCCATGAGCAATATTAGCAAATGGTCCACCGTGAACAAATGCAGGTGTATGCTCTAAAGTCTGAATCATGTTAGGCTTTAACGCATCCTTAAGAAGTGCAGCCATTGCACCTACTGCCTTTAAGTCACCGGCAGTAACAGGCTTACCCTCACGAGTGTAAGCAACAATAATATTAGAAAGCTTATCCTTCAAATCTTCCATATCATTAGCAAGACAAAGAATAGCCATGATTTCAGAGGCAACTGATATTACGAAATGATCCTCACGAACCACACCGTCCATTTTACTTCCCATACCTACAACGATATTACGAAGTACTCTGTCATTCATATCAAGACATCTCTTCCACACAACCTGTCTTGTATCGATACCAAGTTCATTACCTTGCTGAATATGATTATCAAGCATTGCTGCAAGAAGATTATTAGCAGAAGTAATCGCATGGAAATCTCCTGTAAAATGAAGATTGAGATCCTCCATAGGTACAACCTGTGCATATCCGCCACCGGCAGCACCACCTTTGACACCAAAACAAGGTCCAAGAGAAGGCTCACGAAGAGCAATTGACGCTTTCTTACCCATCTTTCCAAGTGCCTCTCCAAGACCAACCGTAACGGTAGTCTTACCTTCACCAGCAGGTGTAGGATTAATAGCTGTAACAAGAACAAGCTTACCATCCTTATTATTTTCAACTCTTTTAATCAACTCGTCAGAGAGCTTTGCCTTATACTTTCCGTATAATTCAAGATCATCCACTTCAATGTCAAGACTCTTTGCAACCTCTGTAATCGGCTGCATTACAGCCTCCTGTGCTATCTCTATATCGCTCTTCATAATGTCCTCCTTATAATTATGAGTTATAAAATTTTCAAGTTCTACGAAAACATAAAATAATTAATTAAATCAAAAATACTCATCCACATATTCTTCAAACTGTTCTTCACTCATAAGAACTTCTCGCGGTTTTGTTCCGACCTCAGGACCAACTACGCCCGCTTCGGATAACTGATCCATGATTCGCGCAGCTCGGTTAAATCCAATCTTGAACATTCTCTGTAACATTCCGATTGAAGCCTTATTCTTCTCTATGATGAACTTACCGGCCTGAACGAAATATTCATCCTTATCATCATTAAAGCCACCATCACCTGAAGCACTCCCTGCCCCACTGGCTCCGCTTGAAGTTATCTTATTGGTCATCTCCTCGCTGTATGTCGTCTCACCATTGTTAGCCTTAAGGAATTCGACAACATTGACAACTTCATCATCGGAAATGTATGCACCTTGAACACGGAGCGGTTTCGGATACATCGTTGGATAGAACAACATATCACCATTACCGAGAAGCTTCTCTGCACCAACTGTATCTATTATAGTTCTTGAGTCAATACCGGATGATACCGACAAAGCTATTCTTGATGGAACATTTGCCTTGATCAGTCCCGTAACAACATCAACCGAAGGTCTCTGTGTTGCGATAACCAAATGAATACCGGCCGCACGGGCAAGCTGAGCAAGTCGAACTATTGCCTCCTCAACCTCTGCCTTTGCAACCATCATGAGGTCAGCCAACTCATCAACAATTATCACTATCTGTGGCATTTTTTCAATTGTTACTTCTTCTATATCACCGGAACGTTTTAATTCCTCAACTTTCTCATTATATCCTTGAATATTTCTGACATTGCATTCCGAGAACTTCTGATATCTGTCTGTCATCTCTGCAACCGCCCAGTTAAGAGCTCCTGCCGCTTTCTTAGGATCTGTAACAACAGGTGTTAATAAATGAGGAATGCCGTTATACACCTTAAGCTCTACCTGCTTTGGATCTACTAAGATAAGCTTAACCTCGTCAGGTCTTGCCTTGTAGAGAATACTCATAATAAGAGTATTGGTACATACTGATTTACCTGAACCAGTTGCTCCTGCAATAAGTAAATGAGGCATCTTAGCGATATCTTCTACAACGACGTTACCCTCAATATCCTTACCGACTGCAACTGCTATCTTTGACGGGTGCTTGATGAACTTCTCAGTATCTATAAGCTCTCTAAATCCAACACCTGAACGCTTTCCGTTAGGTATCTCTATTCCGACAGCTGATTTACCCGGAATCGGAGCCTCTATACGAATACTCTGTGCTGCAAGATTCATCATTATATCATCAGCAAGTCCTGTAATCTTACTAACCTTAACACCTTGTTCCGGCACCATCTCGTAACGTGTAACAGATGGACCACAACTGTAATTGGTCATGGTGACATTTACACCGAAGCTCTTTAACACTTCTTGAAGTTTGACTGCATTTTCTCTTACTGTATCATCACGCATGTTATTGCCTGATTTGCCCGGCTGTAAGAGCTCGAGTGGTGGGAATTTATACTCTGAATCTGAATTGCCAACTTCTTTTGCTGACATATTCTTCTCTTCTTTTGCAGTCTTATTCTCCATGTTCATCACTGCATCCTTCTCAGAATTAGTTAGTGTAGAACCAACAGAATTGCTATTTATGTTATTGTTAACTTCATTGTTATTGCTCAAGTATTTAACAGAATCAATTACTGCACCGGAAACCTCGCCACCCATTGCATTTCTGGTAACTTTAGATTTCCTTGTCGGTTTAGATGCTTGTGGTTCTTCAGAAATATTACCGGATGGTATTGAAGCATCATCATATGCATCATATTTCTCACTAAACATTTCAGCCGTGGTAATATTCTCATTCATATTAGAAGGACTTTCAATCTTTTGAGATTCATTTTCCGGCAAAACAGTCGGAACAATATTTTTCGAAGCCGTAGTATTGAATGTAGGCTGTCTATCAACCTCATCATTTCCCGATGCTGTCATATTCTCACCCGGTAAATTAAGTGGAATATCCATCTTAATCTCATGAACCTCTTCATTTTCCGGAAGCTTTGTCACCACATTACCATCGTTAAAATTAGATGGTTCATTAGGTAAAACCGAAATACTTTCAAGGATATTACCTTTTGTAGATTTTGCCTTAATATCATCCGCTTTGTCAATTGACTTTGCTTTTTTAGAAGACTTTTTAGGCTTTCTTTCTACTTCTTCGTATTCATCCTCAAATTCAGATGAATAATCATCTTCACCATCTCTACCCAAAACATCACCTGTTATACCTGAAATGACATCAATCAAAGAAATCTCAGCAAAAAGCATAACACTAATAATTATTGCAAGTGCTACTATTATATATGTACCTATTTTACCAATAGCTTTGTTAAGCAAAAATGCAACACTTCCGCAAACAATACCGCCTCCGGAATGTTCTGAAAACCCATTTAGGAATAGCTGTTTGAAATCGTATTTCTCCGGCATTCCATCAAACATCTGGGAAAACATACCGAAACCTAACAATACTATAAATCCGAATATGACTTTATGAACAGCTCTCGGATGAAATTCATTAACATACAAAAAGAATGCAGAAAACATTATCGCTGCGGGCACAACAAACTGTATTGTACCGAAAACACCGAAAAACACATCACATATCTTTGTAACACCACCACATAATCCGAAATTAGCAAGTTCAAGTATCAGCATAATCGCGCCGATTATCCAAACAGTAATTTCACCGCGCAAAGATATTTCTTCTTCATCATCTTCAACTATAACATTTGCTTTTGTATTTGCTTTTGTTTTATTAATATTATTCTTTCCGGAAGTTGTTTTATTTGATTTATTATCTCTTGGTTTACTTGACTTTGCAGAGGAACCTGATTTAGAACCATTCTGCTTAGTTGCCTGACCAGCTTTAGCCAAATTATTACCTCCCTTACTCCTGAACCTTTATCATGTCAGGAAGTATTTTTTATTAGTTATACTAAACAACTATATTTTGTAGTTAAATATATAAGAAACCACAATTGTCTATATATTACTATTTTTTTTCTCATTAATCAAGCGATAAAGAAAAGAAAATGCATCTCCTATACCTCCAACCTCGTCGATAATTCCGTATTCAACAGCTTCTAAGCCGACAAGTACCGTTCCTACATCCTTTGCAAGCTGAGAGGTATTAAACATCAACTGTTTTAATTTATCCATACTGACGTTGGAATGATTATAGGTAAATGAAAGAATTCTATCCTGCATTTTATCTATATATTCATAATTATGTTTTACGCCTAACACTGTTCCGTTGATTCTTATTGGATGAACAACAATTGTTGCCGTTGGAACAATAAATGAGTGATCACCGCATACAGAAAGCGGCACACCAATGGAATGCCCACCACCTAATAATAATGTAACTACAGGTTTTGATATTGATGCGATCATCTCAGCTATTGCAAGTCCTGCTTCTACATCTCCACCCACAGTATTCAATAATACAATCACACCGTCAATAGATTTACTTTCTTCTACTCTTGCAAGTTGTGGAAGTATATGCTCATATTTGGTGGTTTTTGTATTCGGTCCAAGACTCTCATGTCCTTCGATTTCACCAATTATATTTAGGAGGTGAATATTGTATCCGTATGGATTATCACACATATCTTCTAGTCCGATTTCGGTTTTGTCTTTGGGATTAAATTGATAATTTGGGTTGTTGTTCATATTTACTACCTTTCAAATTGGGGTTTGTAGGGATGTTTTATTTTCTTTTACGAACGCCGTATTACGATATATTATGGTATATTTTTGTGTCTTGATTGTCCGTGGATAAGAGTTTCTAAGTATTCCGTATACGTTTTTCTATAATACGCGAACGGCTACATGCGACTTCCTTGTCGCATCGCGCCTTGTTCGGCATCCATG